>JAFGHB010000051.1 GCA_016930255.1 Methanomicrobia archaeon
AGCACCTGAAGATGACTTTACGTACTACACAGTGCATGGTTGGTATCCCTTGCGCGCGTTTACGAGCATATACGGGGTTTAGTGATTTGTTTAATTAAATTACAAATTTCAAATCACAAATTACAAACAATATCTAATATCTAAATCCTCATGTTCAAAACAAACTTTTTCGACCGCCTTTTTTTTGCGCAAGCACGGGCCCAGGGCTCTGATCGAGAACATGAGGACGCCCCATGCATCGTCTTCGTTGCCGCGGAGACTAAGGCGAAGATTCTGACAAGCCCATAGAACTTGGGGGGAGAGCGAGATGGTAAGCTAACGCAAAATGGCAGCAGAGCACCCGTCATCGTCTGTCCGGAAACAGTTTTTAATGAGCAGGCGCCAAGGTATTGCTAAGAACTAAGTGAGCGTAGAACGAGAGATGCCGGACGTATCAGTGGTCATGCCCTCGATGAACGAGGAAGGCACGATAGGTGTGTGTATCGAGAAAGTACTGAGGGTATTTGCGGAGCAGCAGCTCGATGGCGAGATCATTGTGGCGGATAATTCGACGGATAGTACGCCGGAGATCGCGCGATCTTTGGGCGCGATCGTGATCACGCCGGAGCAGCGCGGGTATGGTAACGCGTATCTCGCGGGGCTCGCGCACGCTACCGGGAAGTATATTGTCATCGGTGATGCAGACGGCACCTACGATTTCGCGGAACTCCCGAAATTTTTGCAGCCGCTGTTGGAAGATAAAGCGGATTTGGTGATGGGCAATCGCTTCGGTGGCACGATTTACAAGGGCGCGATGCCGCGGCTGCACCAATACATCGGTAATCCGTTCTTAACGAAGCTTCTGAGCTGGCTCTTCAAGATCAAGATCTCGGACGCGCACTGCGGGATGCGGTCGTTCACGAGAGAAGCGTACGAGCAGATGAAATTACGAACAGGCGGTATGGAGTTCGCATCCGAGATGGTGGTGGAGGCGGCGAAGCAGAAGCTGCTGATTGCGGAAGTGCCGATAAACTATTATGCACGCAACGCGCCCTCGAAGCTGCACTCGTTCCGGGACGGCTGGCGGCATATCCGGTTCATGATGCTCTACCGACCTGAGCCATTCCTCTTCTTTCCGGGCGCGCTGGTGTTCCTGCTGGGCGTGCTGCTGAGCCTGACGATTCTGCTGCGCGGTAACGTGGAGACGTCACATATGCACTCGCTCATCTTCAGCAGCATCCTAGTGATCATCGGGTTCCAGACCGTGGCAACCGGCATTATCATGAAGGCGTACGCAGCGGTGCAGGGCATAGCGGAGAAGGAAGGGTGGATCAAGAAACTGCTGGACTACCATTCGCTGGAGAAGGAGCTTGCGCTTGGGATCGGACTGTTGTTACTAGGGTTGACGTTCGGTCTTAAGGTGATAGGAACGTGGGTCAACACGGGGTTCGGGTCGCTCTCGGAGATCACCACCGCGGTACTGGCGATGGTGCTCGCGGCGGTCGGGATCCAGACGATCTTCACGGCGATATTTCTGAGTGTGCTGATGCTGAGAGAAGAGAGAGCTTGATACCTGATTAATGGGGTGATAAATCGCTTAAATGCAGCATAAAATGCTTTTTTGATTGCCTCTTTGGCAATTTATATAGCCATTAAACTATTATTTTCGTATCATGCTTGCCCGAAAATCTACGTTAATTATTATCACGCAGCTCCTCAATGGGTTGCTGGCCTATGTTGCCTTAAAGTTCATTGCTGTATATATGGAGCCATGGGAATATGGCGTTGTTGGCTTCTCTTATGGATTCGTGGCATTATTTTCAATTATAGGGCAATTAGGATTTGATCATGCACATATTAAACGAGTATCAGAAGGTAAAGATCTCGGGACATGTGTGGGCACCTTTGCTGCTATAAAGCTCTCTTTGGCTAGCTTGATGGTATGTGTCGTCATTGGCTCTGTTGCAACATGGAAGTACATACTAGGTAGAGGTTTTGAGACCCCAGTTCACGAAATAGCAATTTATATTATGCTTGCTCACTTTGTCCTGCACACAGTTACCCAGATATTCGTCTCGACTTTTAATGCTAGAAGAGAGATTGCCAAGTCACAATTGCCCAATTTTTCTTTCACACTTGCTCGTGTTGTAGCAACACTTTTTGTGGCTTATTATGGGTTTGGTGCTTTAGCTTTGGTCAGTACTTACCTTTTAGGTGAAATATTCCACCTTTTACTTGCTTTAGTATTTTTTAGAGATTACCCCCTTAAAAAGCCGACCTGGGAGTATTTCAGGGGCTATTTCACGTTTGCTTTGCCAATGGCACTCGTGTCTACGTCTTATATTATCATGACGAGCGTCGATAAAGTCTTCATCCAGTTTTTCTGGGGTGCCACGCAGGTAGGCGAGTATTTCGCCGTTTTTAACTTTTCGCGAGTCATTATACTTTTTGTATCCGCTGTCGGATTGCTTTTATTCCCCACAATTTCCGAATATCACGCTCGAAATAATGGTAAAGAAATTGAAAAACTCGTCCTAAAATCCGAGCGGTACTTAAGCATGATTGTTTTTCCCATCATAATCATTATAATCGCACTCGCTGAGCCTATAATTCATATTTTGATTAGTGATGAGTATATGCCAGCTTTATCTGTTTTGCATATACTGCCTCTATTCGTTTTACTCGAATCACTAGCGTATCCTTATGTGAGTAAACTCCAAGGAATGAATATGCCTTGGATAGTTCGGGATAGGTATTTAATTATGGTGATTTGTAATGTTTTCCTCAACTTGCTTTTAATTCCAAAAGAAATCGGAGGTTTGGGCGCGCAGGGAGCGGCAATAGCAACGGTCGTAGCGTATGCTGTGGGCTTCATTTATATCAGAGTTATGGCCTGGAAAAATACCCATATTTTAGGTTATTCGCGAATAATTTTGCATGCCTTGGCTGCAACAATGATGGGTATAATTCTGGTTTATATTAACCAAACCATACACATTCAGAGATGGTACGAATTATTAATAATAATTTTATGCGGGTTTGCCATCTATTTGGGGATATTGTTGATGATAAGGGAATTTAAAAGAGAGGATTTTGATTTCTTTGTTGATACATTAAATCTCAAAGAGATGATCAGATATATAAAAGAGGATCTATCCAAAAAATGAAGATAACTAGAACACCACATTTATCTTTCCTTATATGGAATTATTTGCGCATCTGTTGCGATTCTGGTTTAAAATTTTATTAAATCTTACAACTTTAATTACTGGCATTGTTGCAATTTTAGCAAAATCAAGTGTCAATCTCGCTATATTATCTTATTAAAGTCTTTATATGGATTAAATTAAATTCTTTAAGGAGTTATTTAAGTTTTGAATTCGCTTAATAACAATTGAATTTCTTCTTCGCTAATTAAAGGTGCCGTTCTGGAAGTGTATTTTATATCTTCAGCCTTTTTAAAGTTTTCCGGTAAGTTATATAAACGTGTTTCGGTATAGCTGTTGTCCTGTTGTAACAACAGAAACAGTTCGTCACCTTCATATGCAGTTAGGGCTTCATTCTCAGTCATCAGTTCTTCATGCATTTTTTCACCGTACCTTCGTCCGATAATTTTTATTTCTATCTTATTTGGATCCTTCCCGTATTTTGGTGCTAAGTCTTCGATCATCCTCGCTGCCAAATCCCCAATTCGTACTGCGGGCATCTTAAGAATAAAGAGCTCATCACCCTGTGCCATTTTCGCGGCCTTTAACACGAGTTCAACCGCTTTCGAGATACTCATTATAAATCGAGTCATATCCGGATCGGTAACTGTAAGCGGACCGCCATTTTGTAATTGTTTTTTGAATAGGGGGATTACTGATCCACGTGTATCCAAGACATTTCCGAAACGGACACAAGAAAACACAGTCTTTCGATCTCCTTTATAAAAGTTCGCGGACACTGTCAAGCGTTCTGCCAGCAATTTTGTGGCACCCATAACATTTACAGGATTTACCGCTTTATCTGTACTTATCGTTATTACCTTTTCGACCTCAGCGTCCATTGCCGCCTCGATCACATTTTGTGTTCCAATCACATTCGTTTTCACGGCCTCAAATGGATTGTATTCACATAAGGGCACGTGTTTTAAAGCAGCGGCATGGAATATAATATCCACATCTTCAATAGCACGTTCTAACCGTTCCTTGTCTCTGATATCCCCAACAAAGGGTCTTATTTTCCCCGATTGTAGTTCCTGTTCTAAATCAAATAATCCTGTTTCGTTATTGTCCAATACTCGCACAGCCTCTGGATGACCTCGTAAAACCGCTCTCACAATTTCACTGCCAATTGATCCCACCCCCCCGGTTACAAGAATAATTTTATTCTGATAAATTTTTTCCCCGCCAATCATTTGACATCTCCGTAGAATTTTTTAACTTCGCTAACTATTAAATCTATCTCCTCTTTCGTTAGTGCGGGATACATAGGTAATGTTACTACCTCTTTAGCTATCCTTTCAGTTGTTTCTAATTTGCTGGAGTATCCCAGCACATCAGTATAAAATTTTGTTAAGTGAACCGGATGAAAATATACTTTTGTCAGAATTCCATTTTTAGCCAAATAGTTAATCAAACCATCCCGATTTTTAGCCCGTACAGTATACATTTGATAAACGTGGAAATATTCGTTCGGAGGTTTGGGTGTCGTAACATAATCTAGTTTAGAAAGTTTAGCACTCATAAATTTAGCATTTTCTCGACGTCTTTCGATGATCTCATTTACTTTTTTAAGTTGACTTATACCAAGAGCGGCAGTAATGTTTGACATTCTGAAATTGTAACCCAAGGTGACATAATCCAAACTATCAGGTGACGAGAAATAATCAGATGTTTCCAATCGCCCGTGTGACCGGAACAATCTCAATTTATTCGCAATTTTTTTTGAATCGGTTAGTATAACGCCACCTTCACCGGTTGTAACAAGTTTATTTTGGCAAAAACTGAACATAGCAGCATCTCCGAACGTACCGGCCATTTCATCCCCGACTTTTGCACCCAACGATTCCGCGGCATCCTCAATGAGTATCAAATCATGATCATCCGCAATTTCCTTTAGCTCCCTAAGTTTGCATGAGCAGCCGCCGTAATGTATGGGCATAATTGCTTTTGTCTTCCCTGTTATCTTCTCCTTAACATCTTCTGGATCTAGGCCATATGTTTCCTCTTCGATATCCGCAAAGACGGGCTTGGCACCCACGAAAAGAGGGGCATTTGCGGTTGCTATAAACGTAAAGGACGGAACGATAACTTCATCTCCGTGCTGGATACCGTAAGCTAACAGCGCGGCGTGTAACGCGGAGGTCCCAGAGTTGAAAGCGACAGCATACTCGGTACCGACATAGTCGGAAATTAACTCCTCGAACCGCCCTATGTTTGGACCCACCGCCCAATTCATGCCCGCGGTTATCGCTTCCGTTACAGCTTTTACGTCCTCATCGTCCCAAAAAATCTTGAATAACGGTATTTTCCAGGTCATTGGATATCCTCCTCAAGCTTCTTCAGCTCTTCTTCTGTCAAGTTCCTCAGTACTGTTACTGGAATGCCAGCGGCAACAACGTTGTCAGGAACATCCTTATTCACAAAACTGAAAGCGCCGATAATTGTGTTTTTACCAACCTTCACACCGGGCATCACCACCGAATGGCTCCCGATACGGCAATTTCGTTTAAGAACGGCTTCTCCCTGCTTATCGTCAATCGTGGAGACTGAATAGATAGCACAATGAGAGCCAATCTGCACAAAATCTTCGATAATCACGCCGTTTTTCGCGTTAATGTATGTGAAAGCGCCAATATCGGTCTTATAGCCCAATTTGAGCCCTTCCTTGTGGTGAACAAGCCAAGAATATTTCGTCAATTTTGCCTCTTCTATCTCCGGAAACTCCCAAGTTTCAAATCTCATACTAGTAGCTCATTCTCTTCTTTAACAGGTTCTTATCTATTTTTATCCCAGCTAAGATTTTAGCAATTCTTTCCCCTGCCCGACCATCCCCGTACGGATTTTTACCGCTCCTTGATTTTGCTTTAAATGCTTCATCGTCAAGAGCTGTTCGTATCGCAGCTGCAATTTGTGCCCGATTGTACCCGACGTCAATGATATTCTCAGCCCGCTGTCGCCCTTGCTGCCGCGAGCCGATGTTCACCACAGGCACCCCGAACGACGGCGCCTCAATAATGCCGCTACTTGAATTGCCAACGAGCAAGCTTGCTATCTTCATTAAACTGAGATACTCTTCGTGCGATATACTTTTAAAGGTTCCGATGAATGGGTATTTCTCCGTTTCGTATTCTTTTATTACCTCGATCATTCTTCGTCCGCCTGCATCTGCGTTTGGATAGATCAGAATTGTTTGGTATTGCAAATCCGCGATGGCTTCCAGCGTTTCACGAATCTGGCCCGGAGCCTCATCGACTTCGGTCGTTACGGGATGCTGAAGAACAAGTAAAAGAGGTTGTGAAAGATCCAGATGGTATTTTTCTGCCAATACAGGTGGCTCGATGAACTTTTCATGGAAAATGGTCTCAAGGCCCGGCGCGCCAACGGTAAACGTATATGAAGGATCCTCACCCATGGCAATGATTCGCTGCGCGCTTTCTTTCGTGGCCGGAAAGTGGATATGTGCCAGTTTAGTAATGGCGTGTCGGACAGGTTCGTCAACGTTCCCCGAGACGTCTCCACCATGAATATGGCCGATAGGGATATTCATAAAGGTTGCGGCGACTGCACCCGCAAGCATCTCGCCACGATCACCCAGAAGTAATAAAACATCAGGCTTGAGGCGGACCAGCGTTCTTGCTAATTGTACAATACCCTCACCAACAGATCGTGCCATATCCTCGCCGCTATCTTTGGCATACAACCCTTCAATCTTTGCTGCTATTTCAAAGCTATCATTTTCAATTTCTCGTAGAGTAAATCCGAAATCCTGCAGTAGATGCATTCCCATTACGATCAATGAAAGCTCCAATTCAGGATGTGCATCAATCGCTCGAATTACTGGTTTGAGTATCCCGTACTCCGCGCGAGTACCTGTAATGACCGCAATTTTTCTCATGATATTATTTCAAACGTGATCAGCTCGTTACGTTTGATTGCCTTATTTGCTTTCCTTCCAATGACGTTATTCAACTGTTGTGGCTCGAGTCCTGTACCAGGTCGCTTCAGGTCAAGCATCGAAGCAGTAATAATAGTGCCTGCCGAAATATCTTCGCCCGCCACAATACTCCGTCTTGCGACTTTTTTCATCACTTCTTCACTCGGTGTGGGTTTTTTTATCCCGTTTCCAAGAGCTTGCTCTACCGCTCTTATGGTCTTCACCAACTCCATCATCTCCTCAGGCTCCAATGATGCCTGATGGTCGGGCCCCGGTAATGACCTGTCGAGCGTAAAATGCTTCTCGATCACGCACGCGCCCAAAGCGATCGCAGCAACAGTTGCAGTAATCCCAATGGTATGATCTGAAAACCCAACCGGGACTTTGAACGCTTGTTTCAACGTTGTTATAGCCCTCAAATTTGTCTCTGCAATCAGCGCAGGATAATTAGAGACACAGTGAAGCAAAACGATTTCGTGGGCCCCCACATTTCGCAGTATATTAACTGCGGCCTCCACCTCATCTAACATGGACATACCCGTGGACAGTATAATCGGCTTCCCTTTTGTCGCTACGTAGCAAAGTAGTGGGATATTAGTTATCTCTCCAGACGCTATTTTGAATGCGTTAACACCTAATGAATCAAGCAAATCAACACTGGCTTTGTCGAATGGTGAGGATAAGAAAATCATCCCTTTATTTTTTGTATAATCGAACAAGGTGCTAAATTCATCCTTAGTAAGCTCCAATTTTTTGAGCATTTCATACTGTGATTCTCCTTCAGATGCGTTTTTTTCCTGATATTCTGCCTTCTTGGCGCTTTGGGTAACCAGATTATCCGCGCGGAATGTTTGAAATTTTACAGCATCAGCTCCTGCATCCTTTGCGGCGTCAACAAGTTTCTTCGCTAACTGCAAGGAGCCGTTATGATTAACACCCGCCTCAGCGATAATAAAAGTTCTATTTTCGATTATTTTAAAAATATTCATAATGTAAACCCCCCATCCACCACGATATTTTGACCAGTAATATAGCTTGAATAATCACTTAACAAAAACAATAAAACACCTATCAAGTCGTTCGTATTTGCCATTCTCTTCCCCAAAATTACTTTTTCTGAGTAATTTTTGACAAAAATTTCTGGTTGATTATTAAACACTCCCCCAGGTGAAACAGCGTTCACCCTAATATTATATTTTCCAAAGTATGTTGCTAAATATTTAGTGAGGCTTATTATAGCACCTTTAATTGCTGCGTACTCTACAGGCATTGTCATATCTGTTCCTTCGTAAATATCAAATTTTGGTGCGGAAAAACCATAAATGGATGCCATATTTATTATATTACCGTGCTTTTGTTTTACCATAACATTTAATATTTTTTTTGATATTAAAAAATATCCCCCCAAATGCAGATTTACGTTTTCGCAGAAATCTTTAAAAGAAACTTCTTCAATTTTCCTGCCATAATTTTCATTCCTTGGATACGCATTGTTCAATAAAGCATCTATTTCTCCAAATTCATTTAATGCCGTGTCTATTATGTTCTGAACATCCTCTTCACTTGTTATATCCGATTTTTGAAAAATTATATTATTAAATCCTTTTTCTTTTATTTTCTCTATCACTTCGCCTGCCCCCTCTTCATCAATATCCGCTATGACAACATTTGCGCCATATTCTGCACATACTTTTGAAAATGTACTACCTAATAGACCTGCGCCACCAGTTATTATTATTGTTTTGCCTTTTAAATTGAACATATTATCATCCACTTCTAAGTTAATCTTTTAAATCCTTCATGTGCAATTGGTCCTTTTAGTAGATCATAAATATTATCCTCCTTAATAGCCTTTTTAACGATTCCAAATACCTCGCTTACATTCTCCAAATACATCCCAACGTGCTCCTCAGTGTGACTATAAGAAACATATACACTTTTTGATGCTAAAAACCCACGATTTAACATTTCTTGCGTGAAGAGGGTAAGCAAAGCCTGACTATCATCTCCATAATCAAAAACAAAAGTTGTTAATGGTGGAATACCCAGTATATCTATTTTCAAATCGTGTTCTTCTGATAGTTTCCTCCATCCAGAACTTATCAAATTCCCTATTTTACATAAATAAGAAGGAACGTTATTATCCATCATTTTGTTTATCGTAGTTATGGATGCAACAGGACCAATGCTCTCAGTCCAATATGTACTACTTATAAAACTATTTTGTGCCATATCCATGATACCTCCTTTTCCAACAATCGCGGCCATTGGAAATCCATTACTCATCGCTTTTCCATAAACGGCCATATCAGGAGGGATATTGTAAAGTTCGTGAATTCCCCCGATATTCATTCTCCATCCTGATGTTATTTCATCAAATATTAAAACAGCACCAATCTCGTCAGCAATTTTTCTCACATTTCCTAAGAAATTATTTTTTGGCTCTTGATGTCTTATTGGCTCCACTACAATTACACCAATGTCATTATTTTTTATAATATCTTCAAGTTCTTCTATTTCATTATAATTAAAAGGGATTGCAGTTCCTTTTAAACCTCTAGGAACGCCTAAGGGTTCTAACCCTGGGAGCAATTGTCCATCCAAATTCTTATCATCAGCTAAGTTCGCTGATAAATACCAATCATGCCATCCATGATAGCCACAGAATGCTATTTTATCTTTTTTAGTATAAGCACGTGCAATTCTTACTGCTACTGCCATTGCCTCTCCGCCCGTCTTTGTATATTTTACCATATCTGCCCATGGATGTAGATGCAATAATAATTCAGCCAATTTAACTTCTTCAGGACAGTTCAATGTGCACATCGAGCTCGAATCTATAATTTCTTTAACAGCGTTGTTCACATCGTCGTCAGCATATCCCAAAATGCAAGTTCCTACGCCCATAATTGACATATCAATAAATCTGTTACCATCCAAGTCAAAAATTTCGACACCTTTCGCGTATTTGTAGTAAGAAGGCCATTGATTTGGCAGAAACATTTCTGAACGCTTTGAGAGTAGTTGGTTACCACCAGGTATAATCTGTTTTGCTTTGTTCCATAACGCAATACCGACATTCCTATTTTCGGTCATAATTCCTTTTCTATTTTTGCCTTCATTAAAGCTTCTATACATATAAAGTCACTTAGTTCGTCTACTTCTAAGGATTTATATTTTTGGACAACATAAGCTAAAGTTAATTCATGATAAAAAGTTCTATTTTTTTTGAGCGCTTCTATTTTTGATATGTAGATGCTCCCCTCAAAGAAGTATACTTCTTCTAATTCTTGCCGTCTCAAAAATTTGAAATTGCTTGTGCCATCCGGTTTTCTGATAAAACCCATGTCGTTGATTACTACATTAAATTCTGGATGGCTACTTTCTAACTTGGCAATGCCGACAATGGCTTTTGCTTTAGGATTGTTAACTAGCATTTTAACACAGTTGTCTATGTCTTCTACATCCCTAAGGGGTGAAGTTGGTTCTAGTAACACGACTAAATCAAAGTATTCATCTCTTTTTTCAAACCAATTAATCGCATGCAGAATTACTTCAATTGTCGGGGAATCATCTCTGGCCAATTCTTTAGGTCTTAAGAACGAAACTTCGGCACCGTATTCCTTTGAAATCTCAGCAATTTCTTCATCTTCAGTACTCACAATCACTTTGTCAATATATTTGCTCTTTTTTGCCTGTTCTATTGTCCATGCTATCAACGGTTTGCCTAACAAAGGTTTTATATTTTTCCTCGGGAGTCCCTTAGAGCCACCGCGTGCAGGGATTATCGCAATGATCTTATATCTCATTCTTTTTTTGCCCACGCCGTTATCAGCAGGGTGATTAACTTGACCCTTTTAGTAGCTTTCCTATCTACTGTAAGTGACGTTTATAAATAAATCTTTCTATGTGTTTTTAAATCGTTTTTTGGTATTATTATCATATAATAATTAGATTGGCTATATTCTTATTTTATCCTCATATTTTTAATTACTTTTTATATAATAACTTTATTGCCACAAACTGTGCGTAGGTCTTTTGACTTTTAAACGCCTGCTGTTTGCAGACTGCTTTACTCATTACTACCACCGTAGCTTCGATTTTCAGAAGAGATTAAGTTTCATTTTCAAGTCGATTAATAAAATTTCTCAAATTTTTGAGAGAATCTCCCTTGAAATATTCAAAAGATTTCTGTAAAGCTTCTTTGGAATGTTTATCATAATTTAAAAGTATTAAATTTAATTTCATAATATAATCATCTACATTGTCTGCAATAAATGAAGATTTTTGATCTATAATTTCTGAAATGTTATCGGCATATTTCCCTTTTATGTTGATGACGATGTTCGGTTTTCCGAAAGCGAGCGCTTCTATTGCACAGGTAGAGAAGACAGTAGAGTGGACATTAATAATTTTCATAAGATGGTATACATTATCTTGCTTATCTGCGACATAAACATTCCCTAACTTCTGTAAATTCTGGTATTCTTTTTTATCAAAAGGATGGGGCTTAAAAATAATCCCTATATTTTTATTTTTTTCATCCAATCGTTTCGATAAATTAATTGAAAAATCTTCAACTGCTAGAGCTATGTGTAGCAAAGAATCAGACGTAATAAGTATAGTATAGCGGTAATTGGTAATAAAATTATCCAAATTATTCTTAACAGATATTTCTTTTCCTTTCATTACCGCTAAGTAAGGGAATCCAATGCTGGCAACGTTTTGCGAGTCGAAAAGATTACCCTTTTTAACTATTTCTGAGAATTTATTCCCGTAAGAGAGGAAATAATCCGGTAAGCAATCTCGGTTCAGAGAATTAGTGGCTTTTACGTATCCAATAGAATATCTAGTTATAAAACCATGCTGCACCTCAACTGTTGGAATTCCAAGCTCTTTACAAGCCTGAGACAATGCCATATGAAAACGAGTATATCCACACCTTATAATCACACCTTTTGGATTGATCTTTTCTAAAAGGGTCTTTAAAAAAAATTTAACTGATAAAAAAATTCCGATGGAAGAATATATATATTTTTCAAATTCTTTTTTATTTACAGAATATTCAGCAGATATGTAGGTTATTAAATCAGTGAGTATCATATTATTTATTATTTTTGGGGATTTATTAAATGCCTCGAAATAGACTATTTTCCAAAAAGTCTTTGTAAAAACAGGGATATACATTGGCACATAATTTTTAGAATATACATCACCATTGTATTTAATCCTATAACCTTGTTCATTTGGCCATTCAAAAATGGTAAATGTTTCTCCCAGTACTTCATAAAGTGGATCCATATATATATCAAAATACTTTCCCCGCCACAATTTCCTACTTTCCGTACCCGAAAAACCGCAAAAATCAATCCTTTTCGGGAAGCTAATTGGTAAAAGGCTGGTCACTAAATAATTAATTTTTTTTTTGTAGGAGTTAATATTTTTGGATAATGATAAGTCTCCCTTCTGAAAATAGTAAAAAATAACTATACGCAATAAATTCCATAGCTTGGTTCCATCCGTGAGCGCGATAGAGTCTACGTGGTAAAGTTCTTCCACATCCTTTATCATTTGAAATGCTACAGAGTGCAACTTTAAGTTTTTCATAGCGTTCACTTCGTTTAACCATATTTTTAAAAGATAAAAATCCCGTGGCACTACGACCACCTCTTTGCTTTTCACGTGACCCTGAAAACTTTTGAAAACGTTTGCGATTCTGGAATCGTGTATCGTGATGTTCTTTTGTTTGCCCCTTCTTGTGGACGAAGAGACCACCAACCCAGAAGAGAAGAGGGTTCATTTTTTGTTCTTTTTTCATAAGACAGGTGTGAGAATAGCTGTCTTTACCGCACCTACGGGTATCAAGCAGCCATGGAAGTCATCAGTTTTTGTAAATCTTCGTAAATCTTTTCCACTATTCCTGCCACGCTATCCGATCAACCAAGTGTGACACAGTTCTTACAGTATACAGTAATTATTCACCTTGGTGATTAAGAATACGACGCATAGATACTTTTATCGTCATATCTCCATCACTTCCTTATACATTTGTAACATTTTATTAAAAATAACATCTCTAGAGCACTTTTCAACCATTGTCTTTCTTGCCTCGGCACCCATTTTTTCTAGATTACTCTCCAATGCGCTTTGGAGACAATCTTTCAGCTCATTATGGTTAGCACAAAGAAAACCGTTTCTATCGTTAATAATTTCATCCATACCTTCACGTAAAGCGATAACAGGCAAACCAGAAGACATGGCTTCCTGAACTACATTACCGAACCCTCCCTGAACACAAGGAAAAATAAAGATATCCGCATTTTGATAAATAATTATGAGCCTATCGTGAGGCACAGCTTTATTTACAGAAAGATTCGGTAAATTTAGCGATTCCGCGTAAATTTTCTGGTAAAGTTCTGTATCGCTCCAGCTACCATACATCTCAAAATCGAGATTCGGGAATTGTTTTGCCAATTTTGGGATGGTCTCCGGTGCCTTCCACGGAGTATAGCTGCTTACATATAAAACCTTGATCCTTTCGTTGTTATGTGGGCTTGGAGTGAACCGTTTAATGTCTACAGGATTATAAATCACGCGTACTTTCTCTTCTGGTACACGCCATCGATTCATTATTCTTTCTTTTGTGAGCGAATAGACGACGTGTACAATATCCGCCTTGTTACATAACCATGGTCCGGCTTTTCGGCATTCTTCAATTAGAGGAAAGCCATGAACGCTATTGATAAAATGCTCGTGTCTTATAACACGGACAAGCGTTTTCCCTATAGCCCATGAACGACCATGAAGTATATCAAATCTCTCGGATAATATAATTTTTAGCAAAGCGGACTTATTCAATCCCCGCAAGGGGGTAACTTCAAAGCCTTGCTTTTCCAAAAAATCTGCTATAAGGTGGCGGTTTCGATCTATTGGGCAAATAGTTTCGTTAAAGTCTGCTACTTCAGCTAACGTTACTTTTTCCATATTCATTCTTCTTCTAATTTTAGCAAAGAAATTTACCGCCAAATTCTAAACGAACATGTTCGCCAATACTAACGTGGGAGAAATTATCAATGACAACATTTGGATTCGAATCTATTAACTTATACCAAATAAATCTGAACAACCAATAAATTTCTCTCAGCCATTTTTTGGAATGCAATTTTACTCACCTAGGTAAACTGCGTCGGCGCTACAGCTGCACCACCCTACACATTCATCTTAGTGTCTCCTTTATAAAAATCTGCTACTTATCCTCTCTGAAAAATACCTCATGCTATCAAGCTATGCGTTCTGATTCCATTCATACTACCCCCTCACCGTTCTCATCAATCGATATTCATCTCTTCGTGTCTTTCTCAGCACATGGTCGTGCGTCGTTAACGGCGGCCTCGTTTTGACGACCCTTGAAGGGAACAGGGAGCATGCGAGGCTCTTTGTGCCTTAGCTTCTTCGTAAGCTTCTTGTTCGTGAATACCCAACAGACCAACTCTGCAAGGTTACAATCGGTGGCAACGATCGCCATTTTAGCACCTCTTCTCGCCTCCGCCTTCTGATAAATCCGCTTGAATCGATTCGGCGTGGACGATAGTACTGCGGCCACGCGCTCTGAATCAATACCACCCTGAGAAAACCTCCGCTCTGCCGGTTGATATGGCCGTACCATACCCGGTCGCCCGATTGCGCTAACTTTGGCGCCAGGCCAAAATCGCGTAGTGGAAATACTTTTATGCAACGACCATGAGATACTGATACCCGGTAGGAATACGCAGTTTCTACTGATTAGGATCAGTAAGCCTATCACCAACCGGATCAGGTACGTCTTGTTGATCGGTTTCAACGTCCTCTAGTTGATTTCGGCGATCGCGTCGGCATAGACAAGGGACATCTTCTCGCGCAGCAAGCACTCATGGTATCGAAGCGTTTGTTGGAAGAATGTAACTGCCCACGAAGTTGAGGTACTCGGTGCCCCGATAGCCGCAACAGTATCAGGGCTTCCATGCTGCCCAGTGTAAAAGAGGAAACATGGCTGCGTGCCGAATCCACGAAAACAGCAGAAAAGCAAACGATGCAGATATGAACGCGAGCTTTCGGGTAGTAGTCTGGTACGCAGCGACTGGCATCGGACTACAGTGAACCATCCAAACGCGATCATCTGGCTCGACGATGCGTCGCGCATATCGCTTGCTGGTGGTTAATTTGAGCAAGCGACCATGTGGAAACAGCACGTGCCATCGCGAAAAGGGAATCTGCAGACCAACGGCAAGTTAGAACGGCTCGGGCTCGAATACGATCGGCATCGCTTGCGATTAGACTCGCTCGATGCTTTTTTAACCTGATATAACAACCGGATACACGGCGCTCTCGATTTTCGCGAAGGCGATAAGGATGCTTTTCAGCGAAGAGCGCCTCCGTAAGCGATTCTCGGTCTATTCCTGAAAGAGGAAAAGTGGTATGAATAACGCCGAATATGCAAAACGAAATAAGAATCGTACTCAACATAATTTTGAAGAAGAATCAATTTTACCCTGAGAAGATGTATAAGGAGGAATACTCGAAGGTAACGTTCATCATGCCTGTCCTCAACGAAGCGAAGACTCTGCGGCAGTGCTTGGACGCCTTGCTGGCTCTAGATTACCCCGCGGAGAAAATAGAGATACTGATCGCCCTCGGAAACTCGACGGATGATACGCGAGCTATCGCCGAAGAATATGCTCGCAAACACCAGACCATAAAGCTCTTCGAGAACCCGACCGGCAACACTGCGATCGGCCGTAACATCTGCATCGAGCACGCCACGGGCGAGCTGCTCATGAACTATTCCGGGCATGTCATCGCCGAGCAGAACCTCCTCTTCGTGCTCGTGACGAAACTCTTGGAACTACCGGACGAGATCGCCGCCGTCGGCTGCTCCAACGTCTCACCCGACGAGCAGAATCTCATCGGAAAGGCGACGGGCGTCGCCTTCGCCGGATTCATGGGCGGTAGAAACATCTTCCCACAGAACGAGGTCTTCGACGACGAACGCTACGTTGACCACGTGTCCTTCGCCTGCTACCGCCGCAACGTCGTCGAGCAGGTCGGTAACTTCGACCCCGCCTTCTGGTGTGGGCAGGATGCCGAACTCGATATCCGCATTTACAAGGCGGGCTACAAGATCCTCTATACGCCCGATACCAAGGTCTACCATTTCAAGCGAAGCACAACACGCGGGCTCTTCCGGCAGATGTACCGGTACGGCCTGGCACGGGCAAGGATGGTACGGAAGCATCCTGATACTTTCCGGGTCGTGTATACGCTCGGATCCGCATTCGTGCTCGGCATCATAACCATCAGTGCCCTTACCGCTCTTACTGTGATCCCGCTCTGGTTTGGTGGTGCAATTGCATCGTTGTACGTATTCCTTGCCGTTATCAGCTCATTTCAGGTGACCAAGACACCCCTTCTGATCCTGACCAGTATTCCCCTGTATTTTATCATTCATGTCGCTTATGGTCTGGGATTCCTCCGTGGGCTGTCTCCGGCAAGAGCGAGCAAGTGCAAGATTTTTAAGGGCTGATACGCTATTACCAGCGAGGATACATGACTCGAATCGGGCTCATCGGTGTTGGTACTTGGGGAATCAACCATCTGCGCGCACTTACAGAGATCGATTGTGATCTCGTGTGCATTGCCGATGTTGATAGCACGAAAGCAGCACTGGCCAAACAGCACGGGATCCCGTTCTTTCACGATTACCAACCGCTTCTCTCGACCGTGGATGCCGTTGTGGTTACCACGCCCACAGATACGCACGTTCAGATCGTGAAGGACTGCCTCGCTGCAGGGAAGCACGTGTTCGTTGAGAAACCCATGGCAGCAACCGCGGCGCAGAGTCGCGCCCTCGAGAAGCTCGCGGAATCGCAGAAGCTCGTGCTCTCCGTCGGCTATCTCTATCGGTTCAACAACGCGATCAGGCGAGCACGAGAGCTCATCAAAGAGGCCGGAGAACTGCAATACCTGACTGCGCGGTACATCCACTCTACCAAACCGCCGCGTACGGACTCCGGAGTCATTATGAATCTCGGTATCCATGTGATTGATATACTGAACTTCCTCACTGAACGAACACCCTCCAGGATCTATGCAAAGAAGAAGAATCTGCTGTCTGACAGCTACGAAGATTCCGCTGCTATCCTGCTCGATTATAACGACTTCTTCGCGACCATCGAGCTCAGTTGCACGCATCCCGAAAAGGCCCGCGATCTCTGGATCATCGCCGGGAACGAAAAGATCTATCTCGATTACTTCTCGCAAAAAATCATGAGATATCCTCTGAAGGTGTCGTACAACGAAGTCGAGCGGGAAGAGCCGATTGTAGAAGAGATTACGGCAAATGAGCCGCTTAAAGATGAGCTGCAGTATTTCGTCTCCTTAATAGACCAGGAAGAGACCCAGCCCGAGCTGAACAAGGGAAGAGAAAACTGGTACACGACTCGAATATGCGAATTATGCCTGGAATCCGCACAAAACGGTACGGAGCTACCGGTGAAATGAACGAAATTGCTCAGACTGCCAGGATACTCAAGAACGTGCTGCTCGATGAATATGCGCTTATCGAGGACTTCGTCATCATCGGCGCGCCGCCGCGAGGGATAACGGAAGGAGAACTGAAAACCGTCATTGGCAAGAACGCTGTTATCCGGTCTCATACCGTTATCTATGCCGGCAATACCATTGGCGACGACTTCCAAACCGGGAACCAGGTGAGTATTCGTGAGGAGAACCTCATTGGCGATGAGGTGAGCATCGGCACCAAAACGGTTATCGAATTCAAGACAAAAATAGAAGACCGCGTACGAATCCACTCGCAGGCGTTTATTCCTGAGTACTGCGTGCTCCATGAGGGATGCTGGATCGGCCCCCAGGTGACGCTTACCAACGCGAAATATCCACAATCACAAAAGTCGAAAGCGTTTCTCAAGGGTGTGGTTATAGGAAAGAATGCAAAGATCGGGGCCAATGCCACCATTCTACCCGGTGTGACGATCGGTGCTAACGCCTTGGTAGGGGCCGGGAGTGTCGTCACGATGGATGTTCCTCCCGATAAGGTAGTCGCAGGTAACCCCGCTGAGGTGATCGATGCGGTGTCTAACCTCAAATATCCGACGGGAGAGAAGGCCTATGAGGACCTGGAGGCTGGGATATGAATATTCCGCTGGTGGATCTGAAGGCCAACTATCGCTCGATCAAAGATGAGATAGATCGGGCCATTCAGGAGGTAATTGACGATTCCGCGTTCATCATGGGTCCTTATCTCACGAGCTTCGAGAAGAATTTCGCCGCCTTCTGTCAGGCGAAGCATGCCATTGGCTGCTCAAGCGGAACAACGGCGCTCCACCTGGCTCTGCTCGCCGCTGGTCTACAACCGGGCGACGAGATCATCACGGTCCCCAACACCTTCATCGCTACCACCGAGAATATCTCCTACGTTCACGGGAAGATTAGATTCATCGACGTTGAGCCGCAAACGCAACTCCTCGATATCGATCAGTTGAGCACGGTAATCACCCCCCAAACAAAGGCTATTGTTGTGGTCCATCTCTACGGGCAGCTGCCTGATATGGCGCGCATCAAGGAGATCGCTGACGCAAACGCTCTGTTCCTCATTGAAGATGCCGCACAGGCACATGCTGCCGAGTGGCACGGGCATCAGCCCGGATTTTACGGCGACATCGCAACCTTCAGCTTCTTCCCTGCGAAAAATCTCGGATGCTTCGGCGATGGCGGCTGCGTGGTCACCAATAATGACGAAATCGCTGAGACCGTGAGATTACTCCTGAATCACGGCCGAAAAACGAAATACGAGCACACCATCGAGGGGTATAATTATCGGCTGGATGCGTTACAGGCTGCAATACTGGATGCCAAGCTTCCATATCTCTCCCGCTGGACAGATCTCAGACGAGCGCACGCCTCGTTCTATGATGATATGCTGCCCGCAGAGGTGCAGAAACCTGTCGAAGCAGGGGGTGCGAAGCATGTGTACTACATGTACGTTATTCGGACGAAGCAACGAGACGAGCTCATGCAGTATTTGATAAAGCAGGGAATACAGTGTGGCATTCACTATCCACTGCCGCTCCATTTACAGCCTGCATATGCCAACCTCGGCTATAAAAAAGGCAGTTATCCGGTAGCTGAAATGCTGGCAGAAGAGATTCTCTCTATACCGATATATCCGGAGCTAACCGAGGAGCAGCTAACGTACATCGTTGATGCTATCACGCGGTTTTTCAAGCACCAACACTAAATGTTAGCGTTTTGTAACTCGATGTAACGGAGGTTTGATCTGACCAAATCCTTTGGCGTTCCAACATCAATATGCTCGCCATTTATTCGCTTATACAATAGACGACGACCTTCAGCTATCAAAATCTTCATTGAGTCCGCCAGTTGATATTCATTATTGAGCCCGATCTTCGTCTCCCGTATTGCAGCGAAGATCGCTGGGGTGAAGACATACACACCGATGCACCCGAGATTGCTTGGGGCCGCTTCCCGTGATGGCTTCTCGATAATGTCAATGATCTCGTTACCTCGTGGCTTGATCATACCATGCCGCGTGGGGTCTTCTACTTCCGTCACCCCGACGCTCACATCAGGGTTCTCGGACTGGTGAAACTCGATGAGATCCTTCAAGAAACTCTTCGGGTAGAAGAAGTCATCCCCAAGCACAAGCGCAAAAGGCTCATCACCAATAACGCGCTCGCCCGCCTGGATCGCTTTTGCCCAGCCATTCTGGGTATCCTGAACAACATACGTAAGATGAACACCCAACCGCTCGCCAGACCCGAGATAATCAAGGATCGCATGTTTCTTCCAGCCCACCACGACCGTAATGTCCGTTATGCCTGCGATCTTAAAAGCATCGATCACATGCTCGATTATCGCTTTATCGCCGACCATCAATAATTCTTTTGGAATCGCTAACGTTATCGGCTCCAACCGCGTTCCTTTTCCTGCCGCCGGTATCAATCCTTTCATCACTACCAGCACACCCCCTCATACCGCTTCGCCGTCGTTCGGGCTTCTGCTAAACGCCGGCCATCAATAACGATTTTGCCGGTATAGTCCAGTGCTTGAAACTGCTCCCAGTTGGTAAGAATAAGAACGGCATCGGCTAATAAAGCCTCCTCCGCTGTACCGCAATAAACGATATCTGGGAACAGTTGCTTGAAGTTCTCCATCGCCTCGGGATCATACGCCTTCACCACGGCACCCTCCTTAATAAGGCGCTGCACGACCGGTATCGCCCTGCTCTCCCGGACATCGTCCGTGCCGGGTTTGAAGGCCAGCCCAAGGATACCGATCGTACGACCGTTTAAGTCTGGTATGTGCCGTTTCAACAGCTCGATTAACCGCTCTGGTTGACGCTCGTTAACCGCCACAACCTGCTCTAACAACGTCGGTACCTCGCCCAGCTCCTGCGCCCACACTATCAGCGCATGAAGATCTTTGGGGAAACAGGAACCACCCCAGCCGATCCCTGAATCAAGAAAAGCTCTGCCTATTCGGTTATCATAACCCATGCCCTCTGCCACCTCGTACGTATCCACACCGATGCGTTTGCACAGATTGCCGAGCTCGTTGATGAACGAGACCTTCGCCGCCAAGAACGCATTGCTCGCATACTTGATCATCTCCGCCGCGGACAGCGAGGTTTCTACAAGAGGACAAGAAAAAGGCTCGTAAAGTTCGCGCAACACGTCCCTGCTCCGCTCATCGGAAACCCCGATCACGATCCTGTCTGGATTTAAGAAATCGTTTACCGCTACGCCCTCTCGTAAAAACTCAGGGTTCACCGCCACACCAAAATCTATGCCCGCTCGCTTGTCTGAATGCTGCTCCAATAAGGGCAAAACAACGTCCCGTGTCGTTCCAGGTAGCACCGTGCTCTTCACAACTACGAGGTGCCACCCCGCCGTCTCCTTCAGACCTCTGCCGAGCTCTTCCACTGCTGTTCGCACATACGAGAGATCGATGCTCCCGTCATCATTTGATGGCGTGCCCACACAGATGAACGTTACCTTGCTATTAGTAAGCGCATAATCGTAATCGGTCGTAGCCGTGATACTATCGCGATGGGTGAAGAGAAGCTCATCTAATCCCGCTTCGTAGAGCGGAGACCGTCCGCTTTTGATCGTATCCACCTTCCGCTCATCGAGATCCACACAGATGACGTGGTGCCCGAGCTTCGCAAAGCAGCCCCCGGTCACCAGGCCGACGTAACCTGCCCCGATGATTGAGAGGTTCATTACTACTACATAATTGTGGGAGACTTAAGGTAAAGGTATATCACGGACCGTCCAGAAGACTCCTATAACTCTTGGACGCCGTCTTTCACCCGGCACGGCAATTTCCCCGCTTGTGCCATATCTTATTCACGATAAGCCCTCCTGGTGAAGCTATTTATAGGGAGGACTCAGACCTATAATGGAAGTGGTAGCAGGATAGAGAGACAAATGAAGCCAGTACTTGGAGACCTGAGAAAGGTAGAAAAGATATCGGTCCTCTGCGGAATCGCCGTGGCGCTCATCTTCTGTTTGTCGTTGTACATTCGGGTCGCATTGCCCTATGACAGTGTTCTTGGAGGCGCATTCGTGCGCTTCGGCGGGAACGACCCCTGGTACAATATGCGACTCGTTGACTCCACACTGCATAACTTCCCACACCGAATTTACTATGAAGCTTACACGTTTTTCCCCCATGGGACACGAATTGGGTATGCGCCATTATTCGATTATCTGCTCTCTGTTGCCATCTGGATACTGGGCCGTGGCGACCCCATTACTACTCTGGGGCAACACGGCATAGAAGTAATCGGCGCCTGGTATCCCGCAGTTCTGGGTGCGTTTACCGTCATCCCCGTCTATTTCATCGGTAAGGAGGTATGGAACCGGAATGCAGGTCTGCTTGCCGCTGCGCTCATCGCTATCCTGCCGGGACAGTTCTTATCACGGTCCATATTGGGCTTCACCGACCATCACGCTGCGGAAACGCTCTTTGGCACAACCGCAATGCTCTTTTTCATGCTCGCACTAAAGGCCGCGCAGACAAAAGGGATTACGTTTGAGACACTAAAAGAAAAGAACTGGTCTGCTCTAAAACAACCGCTAATATATTCCGTTTTTACTGGCATCTTCCTCGGTACCTTTTACCTCTCCTGGACTGGTGCACCGCTCATTATATTCATATTACTTATCTACGCAGTGGTGCAACACTTCATAGATCATTTGAGAGCGCAACCACCAGAGTATCTGGCCATTATCGCAGTCCCTGCTTTTCTTGTTGCTTTCCTCATGATCGCTCCGGCACCCTACATCGGTGCTCTAACAAGTATTCAATCCATTTCGCTGCTCCTCGGAGTGGCGGTCTTCATTGCCCTTAGTTTGATCTCCTTTGTGATGCGCACGAAGGAAATAGAGCCGTATGGGTATCCAATTGCAATTGGAGCTCTGGGTGTGGTATCCCTCCTCCTTCTCAGCGTCTTGAAACCCTCACTGTTTTCAACGCTTATTCACCAGCTCGATATATTCTTCCCCACAACTTCGCGATTGACCATCGCAGAGGTGCATCCAATGTACATCTTCTCGCAGTACACCGGCAAAATCGCTGATGGCGAGGCCTGGCGGTGGTTCAGCACCACCTTCTTCATCGCCTTCGCCGGCTACCTCGTGATTGGCTACAACATCGCGAAGAAATTCCGCGCTGAAGAGGTGCTCATACTCGTGTGGAGCGGCGTCATACTCTTCGCGGCCTTCGGGCAGAACCGATTTGCCGCATATTACGCGATCAACGTCGCGCTGCTCTGCGGGCTGTTCTCTGGAACTATTATTGATTTGGTCTGGTCACGAGGCAAAGCGACGGAAACTGGCAAAGCAGCTGTAAAGGGCGGCAAGGTAAAAGGGAAGATGAAGCTGAACACGAAAGGCGGCGCTTCAGAAAAGTCGAAAGTGAAACCTGCAGAGACAGAAAACCGGCTCAAAGTCAATAAAGAAAAAATCGCTATCTCCATTCGGCCTGAACTCATCCTTACGGTTCTTGTTATTGGTTTGGTTGTCTTTTACCCACCACTCACAACGACGTTAGCAAGTGCACGGTCTGGTGGTGGACCGGACAATAACTGGTATGAAGCACTTGCCTGGATGGGCGAGAACACGCCTGAGCCTGGTCTGGATTACTACGGGTTATACGATTTGCCGCCGATCAATGAAACGACAGGGAGATTTGAAGATTATGCATATCCGGACTCAGCCTATTCGGTTATTAGCTGGTGGGACTACGGCCACTGGATCATGCGCATCGGTCGAAGAATTCCGGTTGCCAATCCCTTCCAGCAGGGCATCGGCGGCCCTTATCAAGGGGATACCCCGGGTGCGTCTGTATTCTTTATCGCTAATAGCGAGCCCGCTGCGAACGAGATTGCCGATGCGCTCGACGTGAAGTACGTGGTCAGTGATTTCATGATGGCAGATATCTGGAATTCGTTCTACAACAAGTACGGTGCAATGACCGTCTGGGCCGGTGACCCCGAACGGTACAGCAGCCTCGGCTACTACTACACCACCATGGAGGCGCGACTGCACATGTTCGATGGTACAGAAACAAACGTAGATGGCACGATCATCCCCGCCTTGCATCATTATCGCCTGATCCACGAGTCGCCCACGTTCTTCCTGCCCATGGTCATCATGGACGAGAACACGGGCTACATGAACTGGCGGAGCTACTCCAATGACTATGCCACGACCGCGACCCAGGCGCAGATCCTGCACGGGCATCTCTTCGACCTCCCCGCCGGAGCCTGGATCGAAGACGACTTGAATAACGAAACGCTGCCCGCGTTGTTCGTTACCGCCTTTAATTCCTCCGGTATTCCCTTCTCCCAGCAAAGCAGCGTGAGCAGGATAACCGAAGGCCGGTGGGTAATTCAGGATACGACCAACAATAACGTCTTCATCATCTCCAAATCCGATCAACAGTTGCAGGTGTACCTCTACGGGGTCAAGACCGGGCAGGAGAACGTCAAGGCATGGACGCCCGAGTACCTCAACCCCGTAAGCTTCGTGAAGGTCTTCGAGTACGTGCCGGGCGCGCATATCACCGGCACCGCCGCAAATGGC
>JAFGHB010000052.1 GCA_016930255.1 Methanomicrobia archaeon
ACGGCGCTCTGTTACCCCATAAACCTGTGCCGCTTTCTTCACGGTGAAAAATCCGGAACTCACACGGATTATGAGCCATTTGATCTCATCATTCGTCTTTACCATGCCATTCGAAGGCACGGACTGACGAAATAATATCTGGACTCCACAGCTATTTAATTAATGGAAAAGTTTTTATAGGTATACGTCCCTAGTCACTTCTAGTGACACACCATGGTCTTGAGTATAGTGGAACGGATAAAGGGGTTCTTGTTCACTCCTTCGGAAACCTTCGACGCCTCGAGGGAAGATACCCTTGGCGACGCGCTCACGTATTTTGTCATCATTTTGGTGATCTATGCAGTGCTTTCCGCGATCATAGCTGCAGTAGCAATCTCGCTGCTCTCGGGAATGTTAGGAATGTTCGGTGTACCGGCGATGCCTTTTGGCGCGGCAATGGGGCCGACGCTGGCAGTAGGCGTTTTTATCGGCTTACTCGTTGGTGGCATAGTAGGCGTCTTCATTGGCGGCCTCTGGCTCCACCTATGGGTCTATCTCGTGGGTGGCAGAAACGGCCTCGTACAGACGATAAAGGCGGTAATTTACGGAGATACGCCGAGCCTGCTCCTGGGATGGATTCCAATCATAAACGTCATCACAATGATATGGTGCTCATCGTAGGGATAATCGGCGTACGACAACTTCACGGGCTCTCTACCGGTAAAGCTGCTCTCGCGGTGATCCTTGCAATACTGATACCCGCAGTCATCGTCGTAATACTCTTTGCTGCACTGGGGCCAACGATGCCAGGACCGAGCTATCCAGGACCCGTAGGACCAGGATTTGGGGGATTTTAATCCCCTCATTATTTTTTGGTGTTCGGCTTTTCGCTGCTTATTTGAACGGTAAACGCATCGAATACGTTATCGTCGACTTGAAGAGCCCATCACTCTCCCTTTCGTTCTCTGCTAGCTTCATTCCAGCCATTCGGTACGTGGTGCTCGTCGGCTCGCTCGCGAGTAATCAATCGTCAGCCACACTTTGCTTTAATGGTGCATCCAAGTCGTGCGGTGCTAGTGGTCAGTGCTCGCAGTGGGCAGGGGGTTCGTAAAATGTCCTTTGCACCGCCATCAACTGCAAATCAAGAAATACAACGACTTAAGCAGATGTTTACGTATATATAACTATTTGAATACCAAATGTCATTTGAAAACAGAATCAATACAACTTTATGAAGCAGAGATATACTAAACCATATCACAGCTATAGAACAAGAAGGGATGAAAGATGGGGGCATTATTACGTATTCAGGGGCTTTGTAAGCGATATGAGCTATCAAACATAGGAAAGGAGTTAGTAGCGCTCGATAACGTGTCGTTCGAGATGGAGAAGGGCGAGACTCTGGGGATAATAGGGCGGAGCGGCGCAGGTAAGACAACGTTGCTTCGTATGCTTCGTGGCTACGAGCTATTTGACGATGGTGTTATCGAGCTCGATGGTGTGAGCGTAACGCGAGACTCACCCTATGCAGATTTCCGAATGCTTCGCGAGAAGACCGCGTTTCATCTTCAGCGCTCGTTCTCGCTTTATAGTAGTTCCGTAATTGACAATGTAATAAGACGACTGAGAGCGAAACAGGTAGGTTATGAAGAGCTCCCGGAGTTTGAGGACGAATACGAGGAGTTGAAAGAGGAGGCGTTTAAAATCCTTGATCTCGTGGGACTGCGAGACAAATGGAATCATCTCTTCCCGATCTTGAGTGGTGGAGACAAGCAGCGGGTTTTGCTCGCCCGTCAGCTTGCGAAAGAGCCCGCATTATTACTGCTTGACGAGCCCGGCACGATGTCCGACCCAATCACACGGAAATATCTGCTTGAGAGTTTGAAACGGGTGAAAGAGCGAACGGATTTGAGCATGTTGCTCGTCTCGCATATGCCGGACGTGCACAGAACTCTTTGCGATCGCGTGCTCATGATGGAGAAGGGACGAATCGTAGAGGGTGGAGATACGGAAAGTATAATCGAGAAGTTCTTAGCGCCGCTTGAGCCGGTAAAACCGCTAGCTCCGATAAAAGATGAGAAGCACACGATGGTCTGGATCGACGGTGCCTGGAAGAAATACGATCTCATCACCTCCAGCACATTGATGCGAACGATTGAGATGCAAGATATTAATATCAAGATTCCGAAGGGCGACATACTGGGAGTAATAGGTCCTTCTGCAATGGGTAAGACCGTATTGATGCGGTTACTGGGCGGCTTCGAGAAGCCGGATAATGGCCATATTCTGATAAGGATCGGGACGGTGGACTTTGCTAATATCGCGGAATACGGTGAACGGTCGATAGAGGCGCGGAGCAAATTGGGCATTATTCATCAGGAGTTCGCATTACCACCGTACCAGCTCGTTCAGGACCTCTTTGCGCAGAAGATAGGGCTGAAGAAGTTCGAGCTGGTAAAGCAGGCGATGGAGAAGGCGAAGGAATACGGGATAAGTGACGTCACACTTGACGTGCTGTTACGACTCGCGGACATGCCAGAGGACGAGGCGAAGGGCAGATTAAACGAGTTAGGGCTTGATCTGGATATATTGGATGCGTTGTTCCCGCGGTTACCATTGGAAGAGACGTTAAAAGCGGCCAAGCCGTACCTTAAAGCGGTGAACTTGCCTGAGGACATATTAATGCGGTTCGTTTCGGAAATGAGCATGGGAGAAGAGATAAGACTAGCAATTGCCGCTCTTTTAGCTTCTAACTGTGAGATTCTGCTCTTAGATGAGCCTTTTGGCGACATTGACCCGATTTCACTGCGTATTGTAACGAATGCGCTGAAGGAGTTGAATCGCGAGTTCGACACGACCATACTGGTGGTGAGTCATCAGCTTGACATCATCAGAGAGCTGGCACACGAAGCGATCTTGATAGACGAGGGAAACTTGGTGATGCGCGGCGATGCCGATACGGTCTGTGACACATTCATGGATCTAAAGTATAAAGAGCTGGAATGAGTCTAGTCTGTCTTTCTAAAGAATTTATTAAGCAAGTAAGAAAGAAGAAGAAAGAGAGAAGAGTAAAGGAGAAGGGCAAGGTTACGTACGCTCCGCTGGTGTAGTTCGGCCAAGCATTTGGGCCTCTCGAGCCCACGACCGGGGTTCAAATCCCCGGCGGAGCATATCTCTTCTGGCGATCTCCTGGATAATTTAAAGATTCGTTATCTAATAGAACAGAAGTGGAAAAAGCTGGTTAAGTTCTATTGGAAATGTTTACACGTTGCATTTCCATTATACTAACTAGTGGGTGAGAGGGATGACGGAGCTCGATTTTACCGTTCTCAAAGAAGATACAACGAGCAGGGCCCGTGTGGGCGTGCTGAAGACACGGCGTGGCTGCATCGAAACGCCGTACTTCGTGCCCGTCGCCACGCTGGCCTCAGTGCGCGCTCTGGGCTCCGATGACTTAGCTGCCCTGAACGTCCAGTGCGTTTTGGCCAACGCGTATTACCTCCATCTCAAACCGGGCGACGAGGTCATCAAGAAGCTGGGCGGCTTGCATGAGTTTATGGCCTTCAATCGGCCCATATTCTCAGATTCTGCGGGGTTCCAGGCGTTCTCGCTGGGATTTGGGCGCGAGCACAACATAGCCAAGATCGGCAGTATCTTTCCGGAGGGTCGAGAGGTCAAGGAAAAGAGGGAGAACCTGACGAAGATAACAGACGAGGGCATCCATTTCAAGTCCCCGTTCCAGGGCATCTGGCGATTTCTGGACGCCAAGACCTCGATGCAGATCCAGTCAAACCTCGGCTCGGACATCATCATGGCTTTCGACGAATGCACCTCGCCCCTTTCTGATTACGAGTATACGCGGACGGCGATGGAGCGGACCCACGACTGGGCTACGCTTTCGTTGCAATACCACGACACGAAGCAGGCCATCTACGGTATCATCCAGGGCGGCTGGTTTGAGGATTTACGGCACGAAAGCACCGAGTTCATCACATTGCTCCCTTTCGATGGCATTGCAATCGGCGGCTCACTGGGCAACTGCAAGAGCGACATGCACCAGGTTCTGGAGTGGGTGGTTCCCGATCTGGACGAGCGGCCCCGACACCTATTAGGAATCGGCGAGATCGATGACGTCTTCGAGTGTGTGGAGCGCGGGATCGACACCTTCGACTGCGTTGCGCCCACGAGACTTGCGCGACGGGGTAACGTGCTCATATCGCCCGAATCGGGCGGTACGCAGGAGAACAAGTTCAAGATAGGCATCAAGTCACCGCAGTACGCAGAGGACGAGCAGCCGATCGACCCGGGGTGTGAATGCCCCACCTGCCAGCGATACTCACGGGCCTATCTGCGGCATTTGTACACGGTCAATGAACTCGCGTATTTCCGGCTGGCGTCGGTGCACAACCTTCATTTCATGCTCCAGCTCATGGAGCAGATCCGGGCGTCCATCAGTAACGGCACCTTTAGCAGGTTAAAAAGCAAATGGCTGAAAAGAAGTTAACGTGGAAAGCGGTAACCAGAAAAATGCGAGAACGGGAGCCGCTGTTACAATTAGACAAGACGCAGGCGATCATCATACTCTGCGGGTTCTACCTGTTCTTCTCCTTTGCCGGCAACGTCGCGGCCACGAAGGTCACCTATTTCGGCCCGCTCGTGATGGATGCGGGGTTCATCTATGCCCTTACGTTCACCTGGCGAGACCTGATCCACAAGCAGCTCGGCACGAAGGCTGCCATCACCACCATATGGGTGGCTGCGGCGATCAATCTCATTGCCGCGCTCTATTTCCAGCTCGTTGTGATACTGCCCGCAGAGCCCAGTTGGGCCGAAGCCGGCGGGCAAGCAGCCTGGCAGTTCCTCTTCGGCATCATCGACACCGCAGAAGGTGGTGCCTGGTGGCAGGCTTTATTCTCGCTCCAGCTCAGGATCGTGCTCGGCTCTATCATCACCATGGTCATCGCCGAGCTCATCGACACGTACGTCTATCACCTATGGACCACGGGCATCGGCAGGAATCGGCCGCAGTGGAGCAGGGTCTTCGTCTCCAATTCCATCTCCATTCCCGTTGACAGCATACTCTTCCCTCTGATCGCCTTCTCGGGCATCATCAGCACAACGGCCATGACTGAGATGTTCTATACCAATATCACGGTCAAAGCGATTGTAACGCTGCTGGCCTTCTGGACGATCTACCTCGTACCGGAGAAGCCGATTTATCGGGAGGATGAGTGACTCGAAAGATAAGAAGGTCCATTTCGTTTTTTCTTAGTGTAGATTGCCAAATCCAGAATAAAATACTTTATTAAGAAATAACTCATAATATGGTAATATTTTTTACATAAAAAGCAAAATTTGAAGCATCCGACGGAGAGAGAAAAGTTTGCATTTTAAAGCATGCAGGAGTAATTCCAGAATTTTGACCTCATTGCTAGCAGTTCAATCTAATACATGTAATTATGCTAATTCTTTTCTGAAAAAATAGAAAAGCTTATATATTAGGAATTTTGTAATCGTTTATGCGATGAAAAATCTAAAAAACCTCATGCTAGTATTTATTGTCCTTACCGTTATTGCAGCGCTTATTCCAACAACTTTGGCGATCTATGTTTCTGAGCGGGGAATCTTGGAGGGGATGTGCGAAGGGGATGAAGTTGTAAAGTTTCAAATTGATGTTACAGGTGTACCAAGGCCTTACGGTGTAAAAGTTATGACCGATCTGAGAAATCCATTGCTACTGCCTGAAAATTTGGAAAGCGAGAGTTATAACGCCGAGGGTAACTCCCTTTTTATAAATCCGCCAGCTACGGAGTTTAGCGTTACAATCTCTGGCACGACTCCTCCTTCCTACTACAGGGAGCCCTTCGGGACTCGTAACTTGATAAAACTAAATAATGAAGAATATTTGTATTACCATGTCTTTATAATTGACGATGAGGGAATAACACAAGAAGATTTCGAGAAACCAAAAAGAGTTTTCAAGCTTGAAAAACCGGAATTTTATAGAGAAGGTGAAACAAAGATTGAGTCAATAGAAAATGAACAATTAAAGGCAATTGCATTATCCCTACTCGAGGAGGGTCTTTTCACTGATGCTTTAAATTTAACTGAAGTTCCAACAAACTTTCAACCATTAGAGTGGTATAAAACTTGGTGGTTGTGGTTTATTATTGGATTAGCTATTGGAGTATTAATGTTTTATTGTATTTTAAAAGTGACAAAAACTGAAGAAGACGAGGAGGGATTATAAAAAAATGTATCCTGATGAAGTTATAGGATTGGGCGGCACAGGGAAAACTCTGGTGAAAGAACTTTTAAAAAGCGAATGGTTTGTGGAAGACGTAATAAGCAAATGGGAGGAGAATATACAGCAAGGTGGTAGATTTGGAGGAACAAAGATAAGATTTATTGATAGTGATACCAGTCAGATGCCTAGTGATAGGAAAGAATTGGAAGAAATTAAAAAAACCATAAACGAAGTAGGTAAAAAAGTGCTTGAGAGAAAAGATGATTATGCTGTAAAGGTTTTCAATCTAAACGAAAATGCATATGTAAATTTGGCACCAGGAATGTCCACTCAGCTTTTGGATCCAAAATTTGAAGCGGCAGTTTTAAAAAATGAAAAACTCAAAACAGAAGTTTGGTGGGTTGATGATGAAGACCATGGGCTCAAAAACTTTGCTAAAACGGTAGATCCCAACTTCGATAGTGCAAGTTTTGCTAATGGTGTTGTGAGGAAGAGATTCCTTGCGAAATCTCTTATATATTATTATCTAGCTACGAAAGAAGCAAGGCATCTAGAATTAATGGGGACGGGTCGGCACATTGCGATTGTAACCGCCTTTGGAGGTGGAACTGGAAGTGGTATATTTCTTGACTTAGCAAAGTGGTTGAAGAACTCTATACCTAACTGTGCTGTAACATTATTTGCTGTATTACCAACAGGAGAAGAAAGAGGTTCTGAGGCGGTAAATGCTTATGCTGCTCTGAGTGAGTTAGAACAGGAAAAAGAGGATTATATTGACTTGGCAATACTCCTACCGTTAGACCTCTCTGGATATAAAGGTGGAGACATAAGAATTCACCCAGGACTCAAAAGTTTCTCAGAAAATTTCCCATACAATTTTTGTGGAATATACGATCGTGTCTTTACAGATGATGAATCCTTGGGTCAAGGTCACATAGAGTTCTCAAAAATACCTTTTAAAAAATTCGTCGTTTCTTCCGCATATAGCGTAAGATATGCTGCAGACAAGTTGAGAGATAAAGACTTCAAGGTGTCAGAAACTTTAAAAACTTTAAAGGAATATTGTGATACTGAGGAGAAACTTAGAGGAAAAATTGATAAGGTAATTAAGAGGTTTGAATTGCAGACTTCAAGAACTGAAGAGAAAGGAGAACTAAGCAGTGAAAGACTTAAAGAATTTAAAGATTGCTTTTATGAAGGTGACTTTCCTGAATTACTGCGTTCAACAAACTATGGTATTGTAAATAAGATGAAGCAATTCATTATCGAAGAAAAGTTATGGGAAGATGAACTATCAAGGTTGAGAGCTAGTGTACTTAGCATACTCGAAGAAGAGTTGCCCATAAAAGATAAAGACCTTTTAAATATTGCTAAAAAATGGCTTAAGAATATAGATAACTTCACAGAACAAGCTTTGGCAATTGAATCCATTCCAGATTTGCCAATAAGGGATATATTCATTAAAGTTGTTAAATCGATTCCTATAGGGGCGGATAAAATGAAATTAGAGGATAGCATAAAGACGCTTAAAGTAAATCTTACGAAAATAGAAAGTGAACTAAATGAGATTGAAGGTAAAATACAAAATTTGGAGAAAATTAAGTTTATAAAGGACTTTTTAGAAAAGTGTAAAGAAAGAAAAGAAATCCTGTTTAATATGGATGCGCGAGAAAACGAAGACAGATGGAAAAAGGAGATAAATCCTGAAGAAGCAATAATTAGACTTAGAGAATGGGGGGCATCTAGATTAGAGGAGGACATGAAAGGTCTATCGGAGTATTATAGATTATTGGCTACTGAAAATTATTACAATAAAGAGAAAAGAATTTTGAAAGTCATAAAAAGGAAGAGAAAACCAAAACTCGCAGAAAAGGCAAATGTACGTAAAGAGGACTTTGCGAGAAGACTAAAATATTTTAGGAAAGACACAGAAACGGATGATATCGAGTTAAGGGAGAACTTATTTGAAATATTTGCTTCACAAGAAATGGGGGCTATGAACGTTGAAAAAAATCTTGATTTATTAAAAAAGAGAAAGGGCGACCTGATAACGCAAAAGGAATCTAACGAAAAGTTGCAATCTCTTTCTACTGAGATATGGGACTTACTTGAACCTTCGGAGAAAGTTTATTCCCTACGGCAAAAAACGCATAATAAGATGGAAGATGTAATCAAAATTTCAGAAGGGGCGAGAAGAGGCGAGTTTGTGCTAGAGCTTATGCCTAAAGATTCAGGGATTATAAAAAACTTAACAGAAAGCTCAGACATCACGCTATTTAATGAATTTGAAGGCAGTAGAGATTTTGATGAAATCCAAAGGGCACTAACAGATTCATTCAGGGAATTGGTAACGCCTGGAACGAGGGAAGAGAATAAGTTCATGTGTGTCAAGGGGACAGTAACAGGAGAAATTAATGGAAGAAAGCGCAGTGTTGGTCCCAACTTTTTGAAGATTATTACGCTTTCTCGTAACGAAAATTTGCGACCAGATCTAAACTACGAAAGTATTCGGGATATTTACAGCGTGCCGGCTACTAACATCTCCGAAATACCTTTAAGACAGGGAGGGAATTGGGATACATCGTTCGTTACAGCGATTATGTTTCTTCCTCTAGAAATGCTTATAAATGTGAGTCGTTACTACGATGCGTACGTTGATAAGCTGAACCGTGAAGGTTATATAGGTATACTCAAGCATCACTCAGCGAATCTAGAGAGAGGGAAATTTTTTGTTAGAGAGAGATGCCTTACTGATACTGAGGTCATAGAACTTTCTGATATGCCGGAAGATGCACAAAGAGAGAAATTAGATGGTTTATACAAAGAAATTAGTTTAGGTAATCTAGTAGAAGGGAGTTCAAGAGGACTCTAATAATGAAGTTCACGAAAAGGGATCTGGTACGAGCGATCGTGCTGGGGCTTCTCGGGGGTCTCTCTATTTTATTTTTCTCCATATTCCATAGCAAATATGGATATATTCCATATCTAAATGTGGATAAATTAAATTATTTGACTCCTATTTTAGGTTTTATAATTGGCTTGAGCGTGGGGAATTATGAAAGTGATGAAATTAGGTTAAGGATGTTCGGAGTCTTTATATTGGCCATTTCAGTGTTTGCATTAGTGAAGTGGTATCCTTTTTTTTCTGGTTATTTACTTGAATTAGGACTAGGTTTGTTTTTAGGTCTTGTAACATCTTTCTACGCTATTTACGTACACAATTATATTTTAGTAAAAATATCGAATGGTTTGGTAATGTGTGTCATATCAGTTGAGTATATATTGTATTTGTTAGTTCTTATAGACGGCAGAGTTCTTGATATTGAGGGGATTATTTGTGGTTTTTCCTCTCTTTTGATATTTCCAATTGTAGGCTACTTAGTTTTAAAAGGTAAAAGGAGTAAATTATAATTATGGGGACAACAGCGCTTCTGGGAAGGAGAAGTGCAGGAAAAACAACATTTACTTGCATGTGTTATTCGGTTGCAGATACGCTCCCTTGGTCCACTACATTTCAACCTGAAATAACAGATGAAACGGACATCCTAAAGATTTTAGACGATTTTATTAGCGAAAAATTATTGCCTCCAGAAACGCCTAGACGAATTTGGAATCTTACATCGATACCAGTAGTGAGTCGACTGTATGATGAAGAAATTCTTTATGTAGATTGTGCTGGAGATATACAAATGGAAGCACTTAAAGAAATTTATGACAACATTGAGAAAAAGGGGAGAAAAGGTTCTTTGAAATTAATTTTATCAAATATTTCTGCGAGAGAAAAAAATGAGGAGTTGAATGATTTTGTAGATTCCTTTATACTTAAAAAGTCGTTTTCCAGAAGTCAAGCTAAAGAATTGGGAAAAATTAAGGCTGATATTAAAGTAAAAGTAAAAATTGCTTTCGTAAAATCTATTTTTGACGCTAATCGGTTAATCGTATTAGTTGATGGGTCTGAATTAAGAAATTGGCAAGAAGGAGGAACAGAAGGCTTGTATGAGAGTCTTAATATTTTTACCAAAATTATTGAAGAGATAAAATTTTCGAAAGTTGCCGTAGTCATTAGTAAAGGGCATCTTTTTGGAGTAAATAAAGACAATTACAAAAGTAGGCTAGAATTTATTGAAAGAGAGTATCTTAAGAAGTATCCGGGGACAAAATCCTTGATCAACGCTAGATTTAATAGAATAAAGGTTTTTTGCGTTGGAGTCCCCTCAGCAGGCTATAAATGCGAGATATGTAAGCGCTTTTATCCGAGAGAGTCGTACTACATAGAAAGGCCATGGTGCTGTGACATCCCCACTCGGGAAACTTATACAGATATAAACGAGATATTTGGTGTGGAACAAATCATGAATTGGCTTTGAAATGATTTCTAAAATGACTACATGAAAAACGGTTACCACTAAATGAGGATCGGAGGGATGTTAGATGTACACAAGGATGTGCATAAAGGGAATGGTCGCTACGCGAGGTGAATGGTAGGAGTTGAATGATGAAGAAGGATCATTTTCCGACGATAGGAAAAATCCGGACGATTTTGTAAAGGCCCTATCGGGGGGGGGGGTAAGATGGCGATCGAGGCAGCGGCCCGGCATCTGACGGAGTCGGTCTACAGGGTGTTAACGAAATGGGAAGCTTATAAAGAGGTTGATAAGGATGAAAATAAGATAGGAAGAGCCGCATCTTTCTCCTTATCCCCGCGAGGACCAGTAAAAATAGTTGAAGCAAATATGAAAACGACGATTAACCATGTGCTGCGGAAGGAACGTAAAGATGAATGTCGACCCGAGAAGTTGATGTATGGAGAAGGGATGAGTGAATATCGGGTTTAATATAATGCAGCCAAAAAGTAAAATATGGACGGGGGGTGCTTTTCAGAGATGCAAATCGAGAAATCATTTTCTAGAAATCATGAACTAGATGTTGGGAATACTGAGGCATCTAATGGAAGTAAGGTAAAAAAGTTGCAAATTGTACTTTCCGAGGGGGCACATGTATTAAACCCTGAGGGTTATATCGAAAGAGGTAGAAGAGGAATCGAACCAAATACAAAAGAGCTTTTAAGTTCCTTATTTGATACCTACGGTTGTTTTCTCATTTTTGATGGAAAACAAATACTTTTTGCCACTCCACTTAAGTGTTCAGAAAGAACGGGTGGTGGAGGTGTTAGACCCAGTTATAGAGTGGGTGTATTTAAGGGTTTATTTGGTGGTAACGAAAAAATTGAAAATTGGCTTACTAAAGCGGAATCCAAGATAAGGGAGGAAATAAATGATACAACAAACGGGTTCATTGAGTTTTTTGAAAGCGCAAATCTCGTATTTAACTTACCAAATATCTCCAAAAGCGATAGCGATATAGGATATACACTTATGAATGTGGTCTTTAAGAATAAAAATATCAAAACTAGAATAAGTGGACTTTTAGCAGCTAATATTTTAATGCTTGAAAAGCATCCATTCTCTTTTTATATTTCTAATAGCGACGAAAACGTAGAAAAATGGAATTTTGATGTAATTATATCGAAAAATTGTGTAAAAAAAGAAGATAAATACTCCAATATATATGATTTTATCATAAAAAATTTCCGATTTTATACACAAGGACATCTGGAAGAAATAATTGAAATTGCTCTTGAACGAGTAGATTTCTATCCGCCAGAATACATTTCTTTTCTCTGGAAAATAGAGCGTATGGATATAATAAAGGAACTCATATCTCAAAAAAAAGTCTCAAAAAATCAACTTAATCAGTTCAACATAGAGCAGAAGTTAGAGTTGATAGAAGAGCATTTTGAGCCCTTTATTGCGGTAGAAAACATAAAAACCATGCTATTGAGGAACGGGCGGCCTTCAATATCTCCACCTGCTTTGAAAGAACCAATTATTAGAGACATTGTTTTAGAAAAAGATAGAATAATGCTCCAAAAAATTCCCCCATCTAAAATCTCGGAGACTTTAAGAAAGTATGGCTATGAAATAAAAAAATCTAAAGAAGCGGCTGTTCTTCTCAGAGGATATTTGGAACGAAGGGTTGAGAGTGAAAGTCTAAAAGATTTTGATGAGGAAGGGGGAGTGGACCTATTATCTAAACTTTTAAAATTGGATTTATTAAATGAGAATACACGAGAGAAAATCATCAATAAAATAGATAGTAAAAACGATTTGAAAATATTATGTAAAAAGGAAGCTATTTGGAATAAGTGGGAAGGAAAAATTAAGAAAAGATGGAAGGAAATACCTGAAGAGGTAGAAGAAGAGGTATATGAATTGTAAATAATTAAACGTATATTTTGTTTGAATTAAATAAAAAATATACAACAATTTCTGCTTAAGCTTTGACTAAATGTTCTTACTTTCTGTTTTGGTCTTAGTTCATTTGTTGTAGCGTATCTCTGTTTTGAAGCTGTAATTACTTTTTATTTGTTTCATTTGGTTTTGAAAAAGTAAAAAAATGAAGAATCAGAGTAGTGGAATGTTTTGACGATTTTTTGTTTATAGCGAATTTTAGATAAATGTGTTATTTATCGTGGGCTATCAGATTTGCTCTGCAAAATTCTGGGTAACCCCCAGCACCTCACCATTTTTCACTCTAACAGAGAAGGTCACGATCGTGCCTGCAGTTCCAAAAACTAGTAGATGTATTTAAATCCATAGCGATACTCTCTTTTTAACACAACATTTTGAGAAATCTATTCCTTCCCCAAAAACTCATCCAGCTTTCTATCCGCAGTTGTTTCTGTCAGCCCTCTGTGCTCGTAGCTCTTCTTGTCGTCGACGATGTGAATTACAGTGTGCCCGCGCTGTGTAAGCGCATCGGCGATAAACCGCCGGTGGCACCGGAAGAAGAGCAGCTCCGCGCACATCAATGCCACCCGCTTTGACGCGGCAAGCTCTTCCACGCACGCCAACCCTCGCTCGAATTCCGGCGATTCCATGTACTTGCGATAGCCGCCTTTCCGGTAGCCGCCGAGCCGTCCTACATGATAGTATTCAATACCGTGCTGCTCCAGGCATTCTTTGAGGCGATCGCGTGTGAAGTGCCGGTAGCGGGACGTCGGGAACCGTCTGACGTCCACGATAACCTCGATCTGGTACGCTCTGAGCACGTGCAAAAACTCCTTCATACTCCTCGTACTCGTCCCAACGGTCCAGAGTTTCACTTTCTCTGTGCCTCATGAATGTAGTGGTGATTCACAGCAAGCGGCTCGCCGCTTCGTAGGAAGACATGCGAGGGCGTTCATGAAGTTACGCTCTGCTATGCGCAAGCTGGCTAGCTAGATCGAGTGGTGTGGCGCCCTCGTTATGAACGCCAATGCCGCGGCCAGGATACACAATACCCCGCAGATGATGAATGCGACGTCATAGCTGCCCAGGATATCCTTCGCTTGACCTGCCACGATCGGGCCTAGAATACCTGCGACACCATAGCCTAAAAAGACCATGGCATAGTTGCCGCCATAGTTCTGTATACCAAAGAACTCCCGTGTTGCCGCAGGGAATAAGGCGAAATTACCACCGAACATTAACCCGATCCAGGCCGCGGCTAAGGTCAGCCCTTCCACCGTTGACCCGAGCCCCAGAAAAATGAGCGCGAACATCATGCCTGCCTGCAGGAAGAACATGACGCACATCGCTATCGTTCGTCCGATCTTGTCCGAAGCCCAGCCCCAGAAGATTCGACCTGCACCGTTGAATAACGCGAGGATACCAACTGCAGTGCCTGCCGCAGCAGCCGTGAGACCAGAATCAATACCGTACAATTTCAAGATGCCAATGGTCATAAGCCCTGCCGCTGCCGCGAAGATGAACATGGCAAGCAGCATCCAGAACTGTCGCGTTTTCATCATATCGGATCGCTGCCAGTCCTCCCGCACGGTAGCACTACTCGATTTCGAGGGTGGCGCCCAACCAGCTGGCTTCCAGCCAAGCGGCGGGTTTCTCAAAAGCAAAGCACCCACACCGCCGACCGCGAGGAAGACAACACCCCAGATCAGGAGTGTGCCACCAAGTCCATAGTTCTCAAGTAATTGGATGAGATCCACCGTTAATCCAGGCATGTCTATACCCTTTCCCGATAAAACTGATATGAAGAACGCACCCGCGCCAAAACCCGCGACCGCTATGCCCGTTGCCAGTCCGAGCTTGTCCGGGAACCACTTGCCAATAGCCGCAATCGGGCAGACATACCCTATACCGATTCCAGCTCCTGCAATGATCCCCAGCGATAGTACTACCCAGGGGAAATTGCCCGGATTGAAGCTCGCGAGTATGTACCCGAGTCCGAGGACGAGCGCGCCGGCGAGTGCTACCTTTCGAGGCCCGAGCCTATCCTGCCATTTACCGGCCACGACCATGACGAGTGCAAAGGTCGCGAGTGCTGCTGAGAAAACAATCTGCGTTTCGGTTACGCTCCACCCAAACCCGCCAAGCGCTACTTCCTTCTTCAGCTCGGCGGCGAACACACTCCAGGCGTAGACAGCACCGAGACACAATTGAAGCATGAGCGCTCCAACCAATATTATCCATCTGTTACCATTCTTATCGTCTGATCTCATAGTGAACACCTCAGAAAATGTTGGTTACCTACTATTATATAAATACCGCTTTTTCTCCGCACAGCACCTCTACTCAAAATCCGTGTGAAATCCAAGCCGAGCGTAGCGGCGGCAGATAGAGAACTCGATTATGCTGAGCTAAAAAGATCGCTTCGTTAAGCTCGTAAATAACCTGAAAGCGCCGCTGAAATCTCGCTCTTCTACCTAAATTAGCTTATTCAGCGGCCTATAGGCGAGCCCATGTGCCTCAGCTACTCTCTTGTTCGTTATCTGACCGTTATAAACGTTCACACCCTTAGCCAGCGCAGGATCGCTCTTCACCACCTCGATAAAGCCGAGATTGGCCAGGTCTAATGCGTAAGGCAAGGTCGCGTTCGTTAAGGCTATTGTTGAAGTGCGTGGTACTGCTCCCGGTATATTGGTAACACAATAGTGGATGACTCCCTCTTCGACGTAGACTGGGTCCTCATGGGTGGTTGGGCGAGCGGTCTCGAAGATGCCGCCTTGATCGATGTCGATATCCACGATCACGCTGCCTGGCTTCATAGTCCTGATCATCTCTCGACTCACCAGGATTGGAGCCCGTTCACCTGGGCTAAGCACCGCACCAACCACGACGTCTGCGTCCTGTAGAGCTTCTTCAAGACTATGCGAGCTTAACGTAACCGTAGTGAGGCTTCCTGCATGTGCGGTTCCCAGCGTCTCGACGAGATGGCGCAGCCTCGTGATACCGCGGTTGATAACGGTCACATTGGCGCCCATGCCGAGTGCGACCAGCGTAGCATTCCAGCCAACCGTGCCAGCGCCGATGATCACCACATTGCCCGGACTAACGCCCGGGACGCCGCTGATCAAAATCCCTCGCCCGCCGTGCTTCTTCTCGAGATAGTGCGCGGCGATCTGCATTGCCATCCTGCCCGAAACCTCGCTCATCGGCTCGAGCAGTGGAAGCGCCCCATCCGGCAACTGAACCGTCTCGTACGCAAGAGCAGTTACTCCTTTGTCCATGAGCGCGCGTGTGAGCTTCTCTAACCCTGGGCTGGCGAGATGAAGGTAGGTAAAAAGCAACAAATCAGCATGCAAAAAGTTAAACTCGGGCTCGATGGGCTCCTTTATCTTGATCACCAGCTCGGCACTCCATGCATCGGCCGCATTCGGTACCAGCTCCGCCCCGGCAGCTTGATACTCCCCGTCACGGAAGCCACTGCCGTTCCCAGCGCCGTTCTCAACCAGGACCCTGTGCCCTGCCTCAACCAGCATATCCACACCTGACGGAGTGGCTGCCACCCGATTCTCTCCTATTTTGGTCTCCTTCGGTATTCCAATGATCATAGCAATACAACCAATATGGCGAAGGCTCGTGAGCTTTTAAAACTTGCGATTTCAAAAAATGTGTAAACCGTTCTGATTCTCGATCGCGAAAGGTGGCCGCGACTCTGGAGCGCCAGCTCATACGCTTCCGTTGCTATCCTCTGACATATTTCCCCTAACTTTAAGTGAAACGTCCAACCCAAAATCGTAGCTAAGCGCTTCGTTTTTGCCGCCCGAAAATCTTTTCTACCGTCTCTATCGTATCGATCTCATCGACCGAGAGGTCCCAGCGTATCCGCTTGATGCGCGGGAATCGGAGCGCGTAGCCTATCTCATATAACGAGCTCTTCTGTATCTCGTCGAATTTCAACTCGACCACAACCTTCGGCTCGACTGTAAACGTCCGGCCCTGCTGCTCGCGTGCAATCCCCTTGAAGTACGCTGTCATATCTTCGATCTCCGCATCTTTTAAGCCTCCAAAAGCCTTCGCGATCGGCGTGAGAGTCCCATCGCGGTCCCGTGTGGCAAAGGTGTAATCCGAGAGCTGATGTGCGCGCTTACCGTGACCGTATTCGACCGCAACAACGACCAGATCCAGCGTCTCCGCCTCTGGTTTCAGCTTCAACCATTCGTTACCTCGTTTCCCCGGCGTATATCGTGAGTCGGGATTCTTTATCATCAGTCCCTCAAAGCCTTTATCAAGCGCTTCCTGGAACATGATCCGCGCTTCTGCGCTGCTCTTTGTCAGCATGCAGGTCGCAATTTCTATGCGTTCGGTCGGCGGAATAACTGTCTTCAAAAGCGTGCGCCGCTCTAGTAACGGCGTATCAATCAGCGCTTCACCGTCGAGATACAGCAGGTCAAAGACGTACAGCTTCACCGGGATCTTCCGTGCAAACTCGTCAACGCGATATTTCCGCCTGAGCCGCTTTATCAGTTCCTGGAACGCTTTCGGCGAGTGCTCGAACGGAATAATCTCGCAGTCCACGATGAACGAATGCGGAATCTTCCTGATCTCCGCTACAATCTCAGGAAGCGAGGCACTCACCTCGTCGGCCTCCCTCGTGAAGATATTCACCACCTCGTGGTTCTTGTGAATGCTGAGCCGTGCGCCATCGTATTTGTATTCGAAGAGCGCTTTATCGAAGCGCTTGAAGCATTCTTCCAGATTGTCCGCAGTTTCCGCGAGCATCGGTCGTAAGGGTCGGCCGAGTACAATTGAAAGTTCCTTTAAGGTCTCCGGCTGCTCTTTTGCGAGCTGTGCTACCTCGCCGATATCCGATCGAACCATGTACGCCTTTCGGAGCGTTTCCACATCTACTGAAAATGTCTGTGCGATCGCTTCCTCCAATAAGCCCTGCTTGAAGCCGTAACGCATCTCACCGGTGATGGTCTTCACGATGAACTTCGCCTCCTCAGGCGAGCTCTGATTCAGTAACCCCCTCAAAATTGCTCGCTTACGACGCGAGGAATCCTTACCGCTGAGCATGGCGATCTTAGCCAGCGCGTTGTAGCAGTCCTCAACCGTGAGCGGCTCCGTAACTAACGCTACTGAAATCTTCGGGTTCTCCTTGAAGATCAATTCAACTGCGGAGCCGAGATCGCCGAACAGGTTGTAAGCGGCTTTTAAATCCTCCTCGGATACGTGGGTCACCGATCGAATCGCATCCCAGATGCTCGACCACCCGAGCCTGAGTTCCTGCGCCGAATAATCCGGGAATAGCCGGCCCCGGAGCATGTAACAGACGTGGGGTAACAGCTCTGAAGGAGTCTTTTCCAATAACCCTGCAACAAGCGCGATCTTCTCCAGATTCTTCGGCGTGCCCCGAACCGCTTCATAGACCGCTGTAAGTTCGCTGAGCAGCATGATGTAATTAGATAAACATGCAGCCCACACAAAAAGATTCGGGATGACCGACGCCTATTTTAATCACACACGATCCGTTCTTTCTTCAGAGATGTATGTACAGATTTACGTACGGAGGTCAGCGTATCTATCCCTCACAGCGGTCGAGTTCTTTTATAGGGTAAACGACGCTTTTTCTCTTTTTGACGGCGGAGATCTCGTAACCAGGAACTCCCGGAGAAGCTGGAGAATGATTGGCGCTTTCGCATGAACATGGTATGGCGGAATTTTCTCAAAATCTCCTCTAACCGCTTCTTCAGGTCTCCCATCGAAATTCCCGCCTCATCTTCGCTTTCATCAACATCCTGATAGAGCTCTTTCATCCGTATATAGAGGTCCCTCAACTCCTTGTCGTCCACGTAGTAACTCGCAAGATCGCTCAGTTCTTCAGATACTTCTTTCATCTTCTGCTTGCAGTGCTTGATGTTGTTCCCCGCAAAGATCCCTTCGCACTCGCTAAAAGATCGTTCAAGCCTGTCGAGCGTCCACCCACTTGCTAACGTGCGCGTCCCCGGATAGAACCGTTTTATATACTCGGGCTTTCGTGTTAAGATGTTTCTCAGAGTTACAATACCAATGAGCACGCCATTTTCAACCACCGGCAGCCGTTTAATATTGCTCTTTGCTACGAGATCACACGCTTCCTCTACCGATGCATCCGACTCTATAGTGGTCAATGGGAACGACATGATCTCTTTGGCCGTTACCTCACTCGCCTTCCTATCCTTTAAGAGAACATGTAATGCGATGTTACGTTCGGTAATGATACCTGTGGGACTGCCCTCCCTCGTTATAACGACGCTCCCTATGTTTAACTCTTTCATATCCCTCGCTATTTTAATGACGGGTGCGTCTTCATCTTCGGTGACGATCGGGCGGGTCATTATCTCGCGGACTTTCATTTTCGCTTAATAACCACTTATTTTATATATCTCCAGCATTTATATTTTTTGACATACTACGAAGAGAGGAGAAAGGTATGGCTTCAAAGATAAACTACCGGTTTGCATTTATGCTTTGCGTATTTTTGCTACTCACGGGTGTAAGTGTCGGACTTGCAACGGCCCAAGAAGAAGCAGCGGCGGGGGGGATTACAGATAAGTCTTGGATAGCACTGGCGTCGGGTATCGCAATGGGTGCCTCGGCGTTAGGTGCGGGATATGCGGTAGCGGCTACCGGTGTAGCGGCTGCCGGAGCGACGGCGGAAAAACCCGAAATATCTGGGCGGGTACTGATCTTCGTCGCTCTAGCGGAAGCAATTGCGATCTACGGGCTTTTGATTGCGTTCATGCTCTGGACAAAGCTATAAGCCACAGCACAGAGCGCTCAATGCAACACGCAGACTGCGGAGCTAAATGCAAATAAATCGATCGGGAATTTGGTATTAACTAGCTTAGGCGAGTACAACTACTGCGTGCGTGCGAGTGCGCAGTAGGAGAGTGTGCGCTATCCGCAAAACGATTCGGCGGTGAGATTAAGGGTAGGAGATTCACGGATGATGAATGAAAGAGGCGCCAAGCCAAAACTACCCTTTCTTCTTGATCGTTTCTAAAGCGTCTTCCATCGCTTCTTGAACCGTGAGCCGGCGGGAAGGACGCGCTTTTTCATCCTTTAAGGCGCGAACGAGTGGCCCTACCGCTCTTCCATCCCCAATCTTTCCAAGGGCTTCTGCTGCTCCCGCACGAACTTTACTAGCGCCGTCCTCCAGATGCGGAATGAGGATTGTTACTGCCGGTTCTCCTAATCTCGCCAATTCTTTCCAGTCTCTCCGCGCAATTAAGTAAAGAATCCGTTCGGTATCGTCGCTGGGTTTCCAGCCGAGTTTGTTAAGCGTCACTGCTGCTCCCTTTCGAACATCACTATCCTTATCCCGCAAAGCCTGAATAAGCGGTTCGATCGCTCTTGCATCTCCGATCGTACCAAGAGCTTCCGCTGCTTTCTTTCGAACAAAGCTATCTTTGTCCTTCAAAGCCTGGATGAGCGACTCCACTGCTGCTTCGCCCAGAGTACCAAGAGCCACTGCTGCTTCGTATCGAACGTCGCTCTCCTCATCCTTCAGAGCCTGAATGAGCGGCTCTACTGCTCTTTTATCGCCTATAGCACCAAGAGCTCTTGCGGCTCCCCAACGGACATCCTCGCTTCCATCAATCAATGCCTGAATGAGCAATTCTACCGCGTTTGCATCTCTGATCTTACCAAGAGCATCTGCTGCGCTTCTATTAACATCCCGGTACTCATCCTTCAGAGCCTGAACGAGCAGCTCTACTGCTCTTTTATCGCCTATAGCACCAAGAGCTTCTGCTGCGCGCTTCCGAACCTCGCTCTCGTTATCCCGCAGAGCATGAATAAGGGGCTCTACTGCTGGCTCGCCTAATCTCGCCAACCTTTTCCAGTCTCTCTTTGCGAGTAAGTACTGAACTCGTTCGGTATCATCTGCGGGCTGCCAGTTTAGTTTCTCGAGTGCTTCTGCTGCGCTCGTTCGGACCACGACGTCTTCGTCACTCAGAACCTGGACGAGAGACGCGAACGCTCGTTTATTTGGTATCCGCCCAAGAGCTTCTGCTGCGCTCGCTCGAACCTTCTTGTCGTCATCCTCCAAAGCCAGAATGAGCGGTTCAATCGCCGGTTCGCCGATCGTGCAAAGTGTTTTTTCTGCTGCTCTATTAACATTCCAATATTCGTCATGCAAAGCCAGAATGAGCGGTTCAACCGCTCTCGCATCTCCAATCGTACCAAGAGCATCTGCTGCGCTCGTTCGAACTTCCCAGTCGTCATCCTCCAAAGCCCGAATGAGGGGTTCTACTGCTGTTTCGCCCACGGTCGTTAATTCGTTCCAGTCTCTCTTTGCAAGTAAGTACTGGACTCGTTCGGTATCATTCCCGGGCTGCCAGCCAAGTTTGTCGAGCGCCGCTGCCGCGCCCATTCGAATATCGCTATCGTTAGCTTCCAGAGCCTGGACGAGGTGTTCTTCCGCTGGTTTTCCTATACTTGTAAGAGCTTCCACTACGCTCGTTCGAACGTCGCGCTCTTCGTCCTTCAGAGCCTGGACGAGGTGTTCTGCGGCATTTGCACTTTTTATCTTTCCAAGAGCCTCTGCTGCTTCATATCGGACTTCGCTCTCTTCATCCTTTAGAGCCTGAACGAGGGACGTTCCCGCACTTTTATCCCTTAAAGCGCCAAGAGCTCGTGCTGCGCACATCCGAACTCGTGGATCCTTCGCGGATTCCAACGCGTTGATTAAGCCCTTAACATCCCCCTTCTCCTTCATCTCTTCCACATTTGCCACGTTCAGCTTGACCAAATAAAATAGCCCCATATTCCTATACCCCCTATCTATGCTATGCGATCATTACGCAGAACTTCAGTCCATCCCAACGCTAATGCTGGATAGTCTTCTCTTCTGCAATATTATCAAAACCTGAAAAGATATATAAAGCATCAATATTGCGCGGGAGGACGGTCACCTTAGTGGTCATACAAATGGCGTGAGCGCTAACCTGAGCGTGTCTTCGGTAATGACGTTCTCAAGGCAATGCAGTTTGGTGTCCGGGCGATTGCAATAGAGGACCACACTCCGATCGAGTACGGCCAGCTTAAAGCGCGTGGTCACCATTTGACCCAGCCCCGAGCTCAGCGCGCTCTCGCTCGGCATGCCAAATACTCCTACGTTTCCCGCCTCCCGCAATTCCATTACCCAGTACGAGAATAACTCCAACGCTTCCTCGAGGTTACCCAGCGTTTTCAAACGATACTGGAACTCTAACAAGTCCGTTCCGATAATGACCATGACGGGAGGTTTTAAATGCGTAATGAAATCGGCGAAGAGTGGAAAATCTTCATCCATCGACAGCCCGCCCAGAACCTTCACGTTCGCTCTCGTCTCTTCGCGTTCTGCTGCCTCAGCGTCCGTGGTGCTCGCAACCTCACCGCCGCACCACATACAGCCCTCGGCCTTTGCCTTTCGTATCTCGAAGACGGTAAGATATTTCAGATAGTCCTCCTCATTCACAAACGGCACGATACCGCGCCGTAATCGCCGCTCATCCCAGCCACTGCTCGGGATCACCACGCAATGAGTCCCTTGCTGGATGCAGTTGATAATCATGTGCGCGATGATCGATTGGTACCCCAGGAGCGATAAATCGTCGCCGTACTCGATAATGGCCGTGCTTCCCTTACTCAAGCCGCCGTCCAGAATCGCATCTAATTCCACACACCCGGTCGAGAGATGCGTGGCGGTATTCGGTATCGTCTCCACGCGTCTCGGCTTCTCCACTCGCCGCCGCTCGAATGGCGGGAAATAGCGGAATCGGCCGTCATCTAACGTAAAGCCGTAGTGGTGCTGGTCTACGCGGACGCCCCGTAGCTTCTCTAACAGCATTTCCCGGCCTCGCCGGTTATCTACGGCTATGCGGCTCATCTCGATGATGCCGTCAACGAGGTAATCGAGCCGGGTCGTGCCGGTTCGTTCGGATATGAGTATCAAATTCATTTTGTATTGCATGGCGTATTGCCGTACCATGCTGGTGATCGCCGCTTCCAGTTCCTCGATCTTCTCCTCCTTCTCTTCCGAGGTTATCGCTTCCCAGCTATCAATGACGAGCGTCGCGGTTTTTTCCGCCTCGCCCAATTTCTCGTACAGCACGTCCGAGAAGGACCGTAAGCCAGAAAAGCCTTTCTGTGACGGATACAGCTTCGTTGCGTCGATCACGCTGATCATGTCTGCACGTGCTTCCAGCCAGGGCAATTGCGTGTACAGCGCGGGCAATGAGACCCGCGTCGAGAGATAAACGGCGTTCTCGCCGCCGAACTCGTTGAGGATCTCGAAAGCGAGCATCGTCTTCCCCGTGCCAGGCATGCCCTTCAACAGCAGCGAATAGCCCGCACCCGGCGCTAGCGCCGCCCTCAATTCCGGTGGAATTCTACTAATCATCGTACGTGTGTATACATACATGGTTCGGCACTATTATAAAATCTGTCTGTCGGACAAAGTGCGCTGCACTTCATGCAGAATGATTCCGCATGTATGGCGCTCAAAAGTGGTAGTTTGGACAAGACGAGTTACCTGTCCGGTTTTTTGGTTGAGATGCTTCTTCCAGCCGTTTCGGGTTCTTAGTTTGGCAGGTTTGGATAGGCGAAGAGAATTTCGATTAATCACAAGCCAACTTGACAAAAATTAGTTAAGTATGGGTAGTGATCAGACTGCATTAGCCGAAGGATATTAATAGCCGTGGGGATGTACTTCAACTATTTTGTTACCTTCATATCTCGGAGAGTAATGTGTAATTTTTCCAGTTCGCTTATTCCCTTGGGAATCAATGAATTCGTATTTTTTGATTTCAAAATCCTTTTTAACTTTAAAAGTCGTCTGAATTCTTTCATCTAAGCTTTCTGTCCGCTCAACAAACTCTTCGTAAGCTTGTGGATCAACTTTACCTAAAACTTCCTTATCCCACACGAGTACATATACCGAAGTCAATTGCCTATCCATTTTATATGCGAAGGCTATTAGATATCGGTTTATATCAGAAAGAATCTTACTTGTCTTTCCAACAAGTATAACCCCTATTTTAATATTCCGGGTTATGTAATCCAAGGGGGGTTTTTGGCTAGAAGCAGTTGTTATTTTATATAAAAAATTAATCAATCCAGATATCTCAGCGGACATTTCACGAGAATAAGGTTTTCCTGCGGTTTTTCTCGAATATTCGTCAAGTTCTACAAGTAGCATTCTCGTAAAAAGACCTCTGTCATTAATTTCAACAATTTTTTCGTTCCATTTTTTAATGTCGGTCGATTTGGTAATGTTAGGCTGATATTCGTTACGTAAATACCAATCCAGTATCCTTTTATCTCCAATTTCCTCGATTAAGCTTTTAATAAGATTCATGTCAATTGAACGTTCTAGCGGTTCGTCTAGGATGTGTCTAATCCCAACAAGAGCGGTTTTTTCAACTAAAGCAGTAGTAAGTAGTACCACGTTCCTTTCTTGTAATTCGGCCGGATCGAGTCGCACAATAATCTCATTATTTTCGATACTTGTTGCTTGTCCAGCCCCCCCTTCAAACCAGTTTATCTTTATAGCTTTAGGTAAGTATTCATTCCCAAAAGGCATGGCACGGCGAGCAAGATTGATACGACTGTTAACGTGATTTTCAATAAATTTTTTCTCGGCATCGCTATCTCCGAATAACTTATATTTTACCCAATAATATTTTGAACGCCATGTCGAACTACGATCTACATCGATTAGTATCCACATTAACCAGCCAATAACAAGAATAAAAACTACAAAAAGGCCCCATAGACCGTAATCGAGTATCAAATCAATAAATGTTATTAATTCAGATATCATGTTCAGCGCTCCTTAAATACGCTGCGAGTTCTAGAATACACGATTCTCTGTTGCAACAAAACAATAAATTGTCTGATTTGCGGGCGACTGCCCTAAAGTTTTCGAGCGTTATTGTCTCGTCACAAATAATACAGTGAATTTCTCCTTGCGCTAATTTTTCAGATAACCCTAGTGATTCAAAAAAATCGGGTACATTGTCATGGTGGATAGCCCGGAATATTTCTTCTTCTCTTTTTTCCATTTTATCCAATCTTTTATCCTTCTCCCCTATCTGACGAAAGGGTATTTATTGAGCAATTATTAATTTGAGCTTAAAAAATTTTCGGTCTATCAATCTTTTTCTCACTGCTTATATCTTTGAATAGTCAAATTACCACGCTTTGGTTACAACTTAAATCCCCACACATTCAAACCCTTTATGAGGTGCCCCCTCTGGTTTTGCGCATAAGTTTTGGGGTGCTGGTGTAGCGCAATCTCTCCCTCTAAATCCTTTGGAACCTTCCGTTTCGTAATCGCAAGCGACGTCAGACGTCACAGCGGTGTTCCGTCCAGGAACCCCCGGAGCAGCATTGGCCATAACCCCTTCCAGAACAGCATCTTCAGTTCGTACACGCCTTCCACGCCTCGCTTCTCCGTATAAAAGCCCGCCTTCTCGAAGACCCGGAGCATCGCCTTGTTATCCATCAGCACGTCCGCAGTGAACCCGAGAAGGCCCTGCTTCTTCGCCAGATACGTGAGATACGACAACAGCTCCGTGCCGATCCCCTGGCTATGATAATCGTCACGTACGGCGAAGGCAACATCCGCAGTGTACGCCGTCTCGTTGATCGCATACTGTCCGATGCCCACGAGCTCTTCCTTATCCTCCTCCTCCTCCAGCACCGCCAGGATCACCATCTGCTTCGAATAATCAATGATCACAAATTCCTGTAGCCGATCGTGCGGCATATCTTTCCGCGATGAGATGAACCGGTGATAGAGCGTATCGTCCGAGAGAGAATAGAAGAAATCCTTCAAGAGCGGCTCGTCACTTATCTTCACCGGTCTCAGCTTGAGCTCAAGGCCGGTCTTGGTGGTTCGGTAGGTCTCCAGGTCTTCCGGGTACTCGCCGCGTGCACCTGATATAAACGCCTGATCGCTGAAGATAATGTTCAGTTTCTTCGCCTCTTCTATCAGCCACGGTCTGAATTTCGGGTGCGCGATCGCGATCAAGCCCATGGCGCGTTCTCTGATGTTCTTACCGTGCAGATACGCGATCCCGTACTCGGTCACGACATACTGGATGTCGCCCCTGTTCAGCGTGACACTGGCACCTTCTTTGAGGAAGGGCACGATCCGTGAGACGGTGCCGTCCGCTGCGGTTGACCGGAGCGTTAGTATCGTCTTCCCGTTTCGCGCTAAAACCGCGCCGCGCATAAAATTCGCCTGACCGCCGATCCCACTGTAAAATACCTTTCCGATGGATTCCGCCGTCGCCTGCCCCGTCAGGTCGATCTCAAGCGCACTGTTGATCGCCGTCATGTTGTTATGCTGCGCGATGATCAGCGGATTGTTCGTATAGTCCACCGTTCTGAACTCGATAGCAGGATGATCGTGGAGATACTCGTAGGTCGCCTTTTTGCCCATACAGAACGTTGCCACGGTCTTTCCCCGGTTGATGCTCTTCTCGCTATTGTCAATAACACCCTGTCTCAGCAACGCGACGAGGCCGTCACTCAGCAGTTCCGTATGCACGCCCAGATGCTTCTTCTTGTGGAGATTCGACAGAATCGCATTCGGTATGCTGCCGTAGCCCACCTGAATGGTATCTCCGTCCTGGATGAGACGCGAAACGTACTTCCCGATCTGCGCGGTGATTCCCCCTTCGACCGCCGCACTGTATTCTAACAACGGTTCATCATAAGGAACGATAAAATCCACATCGTCAATGTGAACAAAGCTGTCGCCATGCACCCGCGGCATATACGAGTTGACCTGCGCGATAACCACCGCGGCTTTCTCGACCGCAGCCTTCACGATATCCACACTCACGCCCAGGCTCATATACCCGTGTTCATCGGGCGGCGAGGTCTGCACGAGCGCGACGTCGATCGGGATAACCCGGCGATAGAACAAATCAGGGATCTCAGACAGGAATATGGGCGTGTAATCGGCAAAGCCTTTGTTCACCGATTCTCTGGTACTGTCGCCGACGAAGAACGAGTTATGCCGGAAATTATCCCTGAATTTCTCGTCCGTATAGGGTGCGACACCAAGCGTCCAGACGTGGAATACTTCAGCATCGAAGATCGCCTTCGGATGCGATTCCGCATACTGTATAAGCGCACGGACGAGATACTGCGGCTCGCCGCAGCCGGTGCCGATAAAAATGTGCGCACCCCGATGCACATGACTGAAGATCTGCTCTTCCGTCACGAACTTTGCGGGATACCTGATCTTCATCTCATCCAGTGTGCCGCCACGCTTCTTTTTACCGGGGCTCATTCACCTCACCACCGCGCTCCTCATTATTCCTATTCGACGCACTCGCGCACTCACTCACGTAATCTAAGTAAGGTTTTACGGATAAAAAACTTTGCGGATCCACGTACAGGCTACTTACTCGGGATTATCAACTGAGGAATGAAAGCAAAACTAAAAGAAAAAAAAGAAAAAGAAAAGGGAAGAAGGGCTTAGTTATTGAGCCCTGTCTAGTGCCTCGACTGCCTCGGGGTTTGCGAGCGTTGAGATGTCACCCACTGGCTCGCCACGCGCCTTTGCCTTGATAACCCTGCGCATGATCTTACCGCTTCTCGTCTTCGGCAGATCCTCCACGAAGCTCATCTCGTCCGGAACCGCAATCGGACCGATCTCCTTCCGTACCCACTTCCGTAATTCATCCTTCAACTCCGCTGAGGGTGTCTGCCCCTTCTTGAGGATGACGTATACAATGACCGACTCGCCCTTCAATTCATGCGGTATGCCAACAGCCGCAGCCTCGGCAACTGCTGCATGACTCACCAGAGACGATTCGATCTCCGCTGTCCCTATCCGGTGCCCAGAGACATTAACGACATCATCTGACCTGCCCTGAATCCAGAAGTAGCCGTCGGTATCCATCCGTGCAACGTCCCCCGCAAGATACACGCCGGGGAACCTGCTCCAGTACACGTCTTTGTACCGCTCAGGATCACCGTAGAGGGTTCTGAGCATACCAGGCCACGGTTTCTTGATTACCAGGTACCCACCTTTGTTCGTGATCGATTCACCATCCTCGTTGAAGATGGCGGCATCAATCCCTGGTAACGGCCGCGTGGCTGATCCCGGCTTCAGTGGCGTGATCGGAAGCGGAGATATCATAAAAGTCCCCGTCTCGGTCTGCCACCAGGTGTCCATGATCTGACACCGTTCATTGCCAATAAGCTTGTAGTACCACATCCATGCCTCAGGGTTTATCGGTTCACCAACGGTCCCGAGTAATCTGAGACTGCTGAGGTTGTTCTTCTTCGGCCATTCATCACCAAGGCGCATATGAGCCCTGATTGCGGTCGGCGCAGTATAGAGTACCGTTATGCCATGTCGCTCGATCATCTCCCACCATCGGTCACCGCGGGGAAATGCCGGTGCACCTTCGTACATGAACGATGTCACACCCATCATCAAGGGCGCATAGACGATATAGGAATGCCCGGTAACCCAACCAACGTCAGCCGCACACCACCAGATGTCCTCGTCCTTCAGATCAAAGACATACTTGAGGGTTCCATAAATGCCAACGGCATAACCGCCATGCACGTGCACGATTCCCTTCGGCTTCCCGGTAGTACCCGAGGTGTAGAGAATATACAGTATATCTTCTGCATCCATCTCTTCCGTTTCTGCACTGGTAGATTCACCCTTTATCAGTTCGTCCCAGAAGAGATCGCGATCTTCGGTCATTGGCATATTGCCGTTATGCATTCGCCTGACCACCACCACGTGCTTTATTGATGACGCATCCAGCAATGCTTCATCTGCGCTCGCTTTTGCATCGATGGTGCTCCCTTTCCTGTAGAACCCGTCGACGGTTATCAGCACCTTTGCTTTACAATCGTTTATTCGGTCCCGCAGCGCCTTTGCGCTGAATCCCGAGAAGACCACCGAGTGAACGGCCCCAACCTTCGCGCAGGCAAGCATCGCCATCGGTAACTCCGGTATCATTGGCAGGTAGATTGCCACCCGATCACCCTTTCCAACGCCGAGGCTCTTTAATCCGTTTGCGAATTGGTTCACCTCCATGTAGAGGTCCCGGTACGTTATCTTCCGGACTTCGCCGTCTTCTCCTTCCCAGATAAACGCCACTTTGTTCTTATGCCCCGTATTCATGTGCCGGTCAAGGGCGTTGTGGGCTATGTTGAGCTTACCGTCGGTGAACCACTTGAAGAATGGCGCATCACTATCGTCGAGCACTTTGCTCCACGGCTTGAACCAATCGAGTTCCTTCGCAATTTCGCTCCAGTACCAGTCTATGTTCTGGGCTTTAGCGAGCAATTCATCGTAGCTCGCGATTTTATGCTCCTCCATCCATCTCTTTACGTTGCTCTGCTGGACCAACTCCGCAGGGGGTTCGAAAACCCGTTCTTCCTTCATCAACACATCCAATTCTTTCTTTACCATTTTTACCTCCTCCGCCGGTAGCTTTTCCACCACTAGGTATTGGGGGTTTTGTCAGTAGCGCCATCGTCGCATCGATATCGACCAGTACAGTACACAAACCGCCTAAAGCGATGAGCCGTCGATCGATTGCCCATGATGTTAGAGTCCATTGTACTACCGCTCATGACGTTGTTTTCACCATTATATAAAATAGCACGCTTTTCACTCACCCAAACTTCTGAAAAAACCGGTGAGATAGAGCCGCACGATTTTCTTCGCACCAATCAAAGGACCTCTGCGCTGCGTTCGAGCACGATCACAAAAGAGGGTATCGGGTAGTAGTAGAGTCAGCAGGAAAAGGGAATCCGCGGGCAAACGGCGAGTCGAGTTAATGCGTGGACTGAGAACGGGTTGGAACCGGCACGCGAACCACTATCCGTACTCGACAGGTCCAAATTTTTTATAACTCTAACTGAAATAGTAAAGCATGGAAAAAAGAAAGCGTCCCTCTATTTTCGATTTGGTCGAGTGGTATATGGAGCGAGCTCTTGATGAGATGGGGAAACTGCCAGCGCCATCAGAGGAGGAACTCGCGAGAATGATGAAACGAGGGCCGCACGACTTCGACGAGTGGTTGAAAGACCCGTTTGAAGAGATGCTGAAAAAATTAGAAGAGGAAATGCCCGAGGAGTCCAGCAGATACGGGCCGTTCATCTATGGGTTCTCCTACACGAAAGAGCCGGGCAAGGAGCCGGAGATAAAGGAATTTGGGAATGTAAAACCCGCTAACAGGAAATTAGAGCCTTCCCCTGGCGGTGAACGTGAACCTCTAGCAGACGTTATCGAACGGGAGGATACGTACGAAATCGTTGTGGAATTGCCCGGCGTCGAGAAGGAGAATTTACGGTTGCATGCTACTGAGGGCTCGCTGGAGATTAAAACGGAAGACAGGATTAAGTTCTTTAAGGTAGTCTCATTCGAGACGCCGGTCAAGCCTGAAACGGCAAAGGCAACCTACAAGAATGGCGTACTCAGTGTGCAGCTACAAAAGAGAGAGAACACGAAGAAGAGAACCGCTATACCTCTGGATTGAGCAAGCTGACCGCGCGAAGGTCGTTTAATTTTCACTTTACGTCGTTTTTTGATTATTTGAGCCGAGTAGTCTAAGGAGCTGCTCTCGAACCTCATTCGACTCCACGCTCGTTCTTTTCCGCGGTCTCGCTATTTCAATATTCATGCATGCGATGATGCGGCCCGGCCGTGCGGACATGACGGCGACGCGATCAGCAAGGAATACTGATTCGTCCACGCTATGGGTTACGAACAGAACGGTCTTCTTCGTCCGTTTCCAAATATCCAACAACTCCTTCTGAAGTATATTCCTCGTCTGCGCATCCACCGAGCCAAACGGTTCGTCCATTAAGAGTATCGCAGGGTTGGTCGCAAGAGCACGTGCAATCGCCACGCGTTGCTTCATCCCGCCGGAAAGCTCGTAGGGATAACTGTTTTCAAAGCCCTTTAGACCCACAAGCTCTATGTAGTGCTCTGCGGTTTTCCTACTATCGCCGTCTTCGGCGCCACGAATCTCTAAGCCAAATTCCACATTCTTGAGCACCGTTTTCCACGGGAAAAGCGAGTATTCTTGGAATACCATTCCTCTATCGGGGGACGGCCCACTCACCTTTTCGCCATCCAGGATGATATCACCACTACTAGGATAGTCCAAGCCCGCGATCATCCGCAACAAGCTGGTCTTGCCGCAGCCTGAAGGCCCGACAATGCAGAGAAACTCGTTTGCTTTGACTTCTAGATTAACGTTGTCTAACGCCTTTATCTCTCCTTCTTCCGACTTGAACGTCTTCGTTACGTTGTGTAGCTTGAGTTTGTGATTCATTCTATTTCACTATGCCCTTCTTCCATCTAAATAGTTTATCCTCCACAAAATGCCTGAACAGGCGATCTAAAATCAAGGCTAACAGGCCCAAGATGAGCATGTACGCGATAACATAATCCATCTGCTTCCAATAGTAAAATTCGTTGAACAGCCTGAACCCAAGTCCACTCTTGCTCACGCCAAACATCTCCGCGGCAACCAGAGACATCCAGCCAACACCCATTCCAACACGGGTGCCGGTTGCAACCGAAGGCAGTGCATAGGGTAAGGCAACGTATCGTATTAACTTTTTATCCCCAATACAGCCTAACACTTTGCCCGTCTCCACCAATACGCGTGGGACATCTCGGAATCCGGTATAGCTACCAATCAGGATAGGAAAGAAGGCACCCAGGAATATAATAAATCCTGCGGCATAGTGCGTGAGATGAAACCACACAATTGCAAGCGGTATCCAAGCGAGCGGAGGGATAGGTCTTAAAATCTCGATAATCGGGTCTACCGCTTTAAATACGTTTCTGAACCAGCCCATACCAATACCAAGAGGAAGTGCAATAGAAAAGGCCAATGCCAGCCCGATGCTAAAATGAAGGAAGCTGGTCAGTATATCAGAGGGTATATTCTTCCGGAGCAAATAAAAAGAAAAGACGACCTCTGAAAATCGCGGCAAGAGTGCGGGATTCTTTACCACATATCCAGCCAGAAACTCCCAGAGGACGATCGCTGTGATCAAGGGCGCTAACCACAGTACTTTCTCTCGTATCGCTGCCGGTGGCCTCATCGTCCATCGCTATCCTACCAGTTCATCGTAGAAGCTGCTATCAAAGATGTCCGCTTCACGAAGCGGTTCTATCCCCTTTGCTTCGTATCGCTCTCGATTTATCCCGTAGATCACTTCTGCATAGCCGAGCGAACTCTCTACTTCCAGATGCGGATCGTGGATCCACTGCGCATCCGTTATCTCCATGGAATGCTTGATCGTGGACGCATCAGCGCCCTGCCACTTCGCAAAGATCTCCGCCGCTTCATCCGGGTGTTCGTTGATATATTCGGTAGCATTGATGTGCGTTTGGATGATCTGTGTGACGATCTCCGGATGCTCCCGTATCAGTGTTCCACTGGCAACCAGGCAACAACAGGCATGGTTTGGCCATATTTCTCCTGACCATTTAACAATCGTTCCGGTGCCCTCATCCTCAATTATTGCGGGATGCGGGCTGGGTACAAAGACCACATCAACGGACTTCGCTCCAATAGCCGAAGCTGCGTCGCTCGGTGTCATTGCTTTTATATCCACATCGGTTTCAGGGTCTATGCCGTTGTCTGAAAGCCATTTTGAAAGGATCGTATGCTGAATTGAACCCGGAGGGTAGGTGGCTATGGTCTTGCCTTTTAAAGAAAGCACGCCGTCACGTTCATAGTCCTCGACGAGTTCCGGACGGATAACTATTGCGGACCCTTGGGTCTGGACACCGGCGATGATCTTCGCATCCAGACCTTCGTACAGAGCGGAAATGGGCGGTGCGGTCCCTACGTACGCGACGTCGAGATCACCGGCAAGCATTGCGGTCATCTCAGGCGGTCCTGACGGGAACAAAAAGAGTTCTACCTCGTCTATACCGAATTTCGCAAGATCCTCTTCCCACCATCCTTTCTCGGCTGCTACCATCGCTGCGAGTTGATGTGTGCTTGGCTGATAGCCCAGATTGAGTGTATTCTTCTTTTCTACGCACCCCGCAAGCAATACAGTCACTGCAATCGCTCCTATAGCTATTAGACTTATAACGGTTCTTCTTTCCACGTAAATCCCCTACCTATGTTTTTATCTATGGCTCCTTGCATTTTTATCATTGGTTGTTATCTGATGATTCGGTATTTAAATCATTAACTATTTTGGGTACTAAATTACCTCTTTGTGGAATACGGCATGCAACGATTTATATACGATTGGGTGAGCCTTGTACTAAACGACATGACGCAGTGCCTGCGTGAATCTTCGCTTTAGCTGCGCTGCGCGTAATGGTATGTTTCCCACCTCAGCATTGCCTGGTTTGACGATGACATGGAGAAATCGTGGACCCGTTCTTTCGTATAATCGTTCAAAGGCTAATCGCAGCTCGGCTTCTGTACCGACCTTCAGCGTGTTCTCGATGCCTGCACTTAGTGCCATCAGTTCCAGATCCACGGCGGGTGTCGGCTGGTCGCCGGTACTACCCCAGGTGCCGTTATCGAGGCAAATAATAGTAAGATTCCCAAGTTTCTGCTCGGCCACAATCGGTAGAATGTTACTCATCTGCAGACTGCCATCGCCATCGAGCACCATTGTCTCCCGCTTGGATTTCAAAGAGACGCCAAAGCCTATGGGTGAGGCTTGACCCAAACTGCCGAGCATGTAAAAGTTCAAATCCCGATCTTTAGCGGCATAAAGCTCCTTGCTCGGCACGCCTATGTTCGCGATGACGGCTTCATCGCTCAAATAGTCGGTTATTGTGCGTATCGCATCGTATCTGCTCAGTTCAGGCTTTTTAGGTCTGCAGGTATACTCAACTACGCGCGTCTTTCCTTCGTGTGGTACCGGATTATCTCCCACTCGCCCATTGCGTTCACATGTTTCCGGCAAGATAAGCGCGATATGCGGGCGTTCGTTAGTGAAGGCGTCTTGAATGACTTCTTCTACTAACGCTATCTGTGAGGAGGACTCGATTATCGTATAGTCCAGTCCCAGCGCATCCAAAAGTTTGGGCACCGCCTTACCAAACGGGACCTGTGCCTCGATATTCTCCGCGTAAACACCACGCCAGCTCGCTAGTATCGGTAACGGCAGTTTATACGTGACGGTAAGCGACATAAGGGCATTTATCATGGTACCTAACCCGGTGCTCTGAATAATCATTAACGGCTTCCCACCTGCGAGATGTGCGCCTGCAGAGATTCCAACGCCGTTCTCCTCACGGTTCAAGCCGACATGGCAAAATGCGCGATCGCACGCGACAAGCTGTAGCAATGCACTTATCTTCTCACAGGGCAGCGTCGAGATAACGTCTATGCTGTTTCGCTTCGCTATTTCCAGTACTGCTCGCTCTGGTTCGTACATTTGGGATCTTCTGGTTACCCTATTCACGTAGTAAGTAATAACTATTGCAGCTCTTACATTTATTTTAGAGCGTATTGATAAAACCCCAATTTTAAGAATCCCTAAGACATTCAACTCATGTTGCCGCTTTTGACGCGCCTTTTTCAGCTTTCTGGCTGATGTCATCCGTAGCCAGCCAGTCAGCTTCTCGAACTCAGGATTGAATAGTCCATGCCACCACTGGAGCACGAACAGCTTGATCGATGCTGCTTTTTCTGGTCGTATTCGCGAGGTTCAAAAAAATCTCGAAGAAAGTATTATAACTCTCATTATCCTTCTTGATATTGCACGCAGCTATTGAGGCTGGCTGGCAACCATAACAACAGAGCAGAAAAATGAAGATCCCTATAGAGAAGCAGGTCTTGGTAACGTCGGCATTGCCCTACGTTAATGGTGAGTGTCATATCGGGCATCTCAGGACGTATGTTCCCGCGGATATCTACGTGCGAATGCTTCGGAAGATGGGCTACGAGGTCTCGTTTGTGAGCGGTTCGGATACGCATGGAACGCCGATTGTGCTGAGTGCAGAAGCGCAGGGCATCACGCCTGAAGAGGTCATTGAGAAGTACCATGCACATTTCAAGCAGGTTTTCAAAGAGATTCATGTGGATTTCGACTATTATGGGCAGACCGATACCCCAACCAATCATAAGAGGACGAATGACATCGTAACGAAGCTAATAGAGAACGGCTATGTTTACAAGCAGAGTATGAAGCAGGCGTTTTGCACGACTTGCGGGCGATTCTTACCCGATCGATACGTGGAAGGGACGTGTCCGTACTGCGGCGAAAGCGCGCGCGGTGATGAGTGTGACCAAGGCTGCGGTAAGCATCTCGAGCCCGGGGAGATCATGGACCCGCACTGCAAAATCTGCGGCTGCGATGCGGATTTCAAGGATCAGGAGCATTTCTTCTTTAAGCTGTCCAATTTTACCGGTTTCCTGCTCGATTATTTAGATACGCTGGGCGGGACGTTGAATGCCCGGAACTACGCGCGGGAATGGGTGAAGAAGGAGCTGCTGGATTGGTGCATCACGAGGAACCTGGAATGGGGCGTGAAATTCCCGGGACGAGACGATCTCGTCGTTTACGTCTGGGTTGACGCGCCGATTGGCTATATTGCATTCACCGAAGAGCTGCTCGAAGCCCGGGGCGAGGATGAACATGCATGGGAGCGGTACTGGAAGGATGATTCGGCGGCCATTGTACACTTCATCGGCACGGACATTATTTATCATCACTGCATATTCTGGCCTGCGATGCTTGAGGGTGCGGGATATTCGCTGCCTTCTGCCGTCGTCGCCTCTGGCATGGTGAAAATTGACGGGAAGACGTTCTCGAAGACGCGAGGGAACGTAGTCTGGGTAAAGGAGTTCCTGGAGCGATACCATCCCGATACGTTACGGTACTATTTAATCGCGCAATCGAGCCACACGAAGGAGCTGGATTTCTCCTGGGAGTCTTTCGCACTGCGGGTGAACAAGGAATTGGTGGCGATTTTAGGAAACCTCGTCTATCGTGTACTCGCATTTGCCCATAAGAATTTCGGTGTCGTGCCCGAAGGCGATATAGAGGATGAGATCCGTGCGGAGATTGGGAAGGCAAAGGATGAGGTGCTCAGCGCGATAGAGGAGTACGAATTCAAGAAGCTCGTTGACGCCGTAATGAAGCTTGCGGACTTTGGGAACAGCTATTTCCAGCGCGAGGAGCCGTGGCACTTGATAAAGCAGGGCGAAGAAGGTAGAGCACGATGCGGAGCGATAATAAAGAACGTCCTGCAGCTCATAAAAGCGATCTGCATCTTACTGGAAGCGGTGATGCCGGTGAAGATGGAAGAGGTGTGGCAGCAGCTTGGCATGGAAAGTGACGTGCATTCGGTGCAGCTTGACGAGTTACTGGTGCCACTAGAGAGTGGCAAGGCGTTTAAAAAGCCGACTCGATTGTTCGAGAAGGTGGAATTGTGACCGGTGAGGCTATCGGCCTTGAGTCCGATGCATGCGTTTGAGAAATGGCCGTTCCTCTGCTTCGATCAGTAAAGTAAGTACTGGTCGATTCAATCATATCGTTACCCTTTTATTATTCCCCCGTCCTTATCATTACCATAAACAGGGGTGGCATCGTCATGAAAATATCCATGGACATCGAGCTGAAGGACATTCCGGGTCAGTTAGTGCTCGCGTTGGAGCCCGTGTCGGGGCTTGGGGGGAACATTCTCAGCGTTTTGCACCAGAGGGATAAGAAGACGCCCGCAGGGAGAATTCCGGTCGAACTGGTGATTGAGATAGAGGAAAAGAGATTGGAACGATTGGTAGAACAATTAGAGGAACGAGGCGTGAGCGTGGTGAGGACCGGCGAGGTGTCCCTCAGGGAGTCGATGGTCGTGCTACTCATTGGACATATCGTGCATTCCGATTTAGGAGAGACGATCGATAGCATAGACCGCACGGGATTTGCAGAGATCGTGGGACTCTCTCTTTCCATGCCTGGCGTGGATAAGGAATCCTCGGCTTTGGTTACGCTCAGTGCACTAGGCACAAAGGAACTGGACGAAGCGTTGAAGATCCTGAAGCGTACGGCAAGCAAAAAGAACATCACAATTATCCCGCCGATCTGATGTGGCAGGTATGAATGCGAGGGTGATATGAAAATGAAACGAAACATAAAGACGGTAAAGATTTCGATCATCGGGTTTGGCTATGTCGGAGCCGGCGTAGCGGAAGTGATACGAAGGAAGCGGGAGGATATAGCGCACAAATACGGCATGGAAATAAAGATCGTAGGTATAGCGGACTTGGGCGGTATTTTTATTGATGAGAGCGGTCTGGACGAAGCGGAACTCTTGAAGCTCAAGACAGGCGAGAAGAAGTGGGAAAGGCAGGATAATATGACAACGCTCGATCTCATACGAGATGTCGAGCACGATGTTATGGTCGAGACAACGCCGACGAACGTCATTACCGGCGAGCCGGGTTTGACGCATATAGTTACCGCTTTAGAGTCCGGCAGGCACGTGGTCACGTCGAATAAAGGCCCGCTTGCATTAGAGTATTCACACTTGGTGAACCTCGCAGCGAAGCAGAACACGGAACTGAAATTCGAGGCGTCGGTCGGCGGAGCTATGCCGATAATCTCATTGGTGCGCAGTAATCTCGCGGGTAACGGCGTGCTCTCGATACAGGGCATTTTGAATGGCACGTGCAATTATATCCTCACGCGAATGGCAGAGGAAGGACTGCCCTACGAGCACGTGCTGAAAGAGGCGCAGGAGCTCGGCTTGGCAGAGGCAGACCCGTCGAAAGACGTTGAAGGGGTAGATACCGCAGTAAAGCTCGTTATACTTGCCAATGCCGTCTTCGGGATGAACGCAACGTACAAGGACGTGGAAATGGCAGGGATTACCAATATAACCTCGGACGCGTTGCAATTGGCGGAAGAGGCTGGGTACGTGATAAAATTAATCGGTGAGGTGAACATGGAGGGCGGTTTGAAGGTGAGGCCACGGTTGGTGCCAAAACACGATCCGCTGAACGTCAGCGGCACACTGAACGTAGCAACGATAAAAACGGATCTGGCGGGCGATATAACGGTCATTGGAAAGGGCGCGGGGCCGATCGAGGCAGCAAGCGCGATACTCGCGGATATAATAAGCATCTACTCGTAGCGTAACGTAGCGTAAAAGCCGTGGATGACTGATGCCAAACTTCCATCATGATGCAAAGTGCTCACGGTATTTATTGCATGTAAATCGTGAGCGTGCGTACGGTAGGTACAGATAAAAGGTGCTGATAGAACGATGGGAGAAGAGAAGGAAAAAATTGTAGTCTCACTCATGCCTTCGGAATCGAAGCGGCTGATTGCGAAGGGCGTAAAGAATCTGGAAGAAGTGCAGCGCGCTTTGAAGCAGGGAACCATTATAATATCGCTGGGGACGACAAACGCGTACGTAGCCGAGGAGATTTTGCGTGACGTGCCCGGAGTAGCGGATAAAATAGAGAAGCAGCGATACGCAGCAGGCGTCATAACCGCTCGTGGCTTGTGCATCGTTCCAAAAGAAGATCGGATCACTGAGGTGATTGTAAGGGACGGAAAGCTGAGCGATGAGAGCCTGGGAGAAGCGATAGAGACTTTATCGGCGGATGACGTGTTCATAAAGGGTGCAAATGCGCTGGATGCTGCGGGAACCGCGGGGATACTCATGGCGAATCGCGTGGGCGGTACGATCGGCTCGGCGCTCGGGACCGTTATGGCGCGCGGCGTGCACTTCATCGTTCCCGTCGGCATTGAGAAAGCCGTGCCTTATTCCATCACCGAAGCTGCCAAGCGAGTGGGAATCGAGCGAAGCTACAAAACGCTTGGCTGGCCGGTGGGATTGATGCCTGTGCACGGCACGGTAATCACGGAATTGGAGGCGTTGAAGATCCTGGGCGCCGACGATGCGTTTCCCATAGGTGCGGGCGGCATTGACGGGGGCGAAGGTTCGGTCGTTATCTGCGTTGAAGGGAACGTTGCGAAGCTGGACGAGTTGATGACACTGGTGACGCAAATAAAGGGCGAGGCACCGCTGAAACTGGTAAGAGCAGATTGCGTTGGATAACTTTGGACGGACGTAACGCAACGCAAAACGAGCGCTTTGCGTCAGCTCTACGGCTTACTGCAATCCTGCTGCCAAATCGATCAATACCGTTTTTGGATCTTTCGCCTTGACGACGCCGGAAGCCAGCAGCACACCATCAGCACCCAAATCGAGCGCAGCTCGTACGTCCTCGCCGTTGGTCACACCAGCACCACAGAGCACCACGCACTTCTCATCAATGCGTTTCACCGCCTTTACCGTGTCCTCCACGATCGCGGGATCAACCTTCGAGACCGACCGCCCGGTCCCAATCAGTTCGGGCGGTTCCACGGCGACTGCATACGGCTTCAATTCCGCAACTGCCGTGCTCACGGCGATATTGTTCGTGCAGACAATCGTGAGCAGATTTAAGCTCGCGGCTTTGTTTATGATAAAATCGATATCAGCGATCTTCAGCCGGTGCTCCGAATGATTCACCAGTGTCCCCATTGCGCCCGCTTCCTTTACGGATTCCAGCGTTACGAAGCCGGTATGACTGCCGGGCTCCACCGCCTCAGCGTGCTGTGCGAAACACGGTATGCTCACCGACGACGCGATCTTCGCAAGGTCAACCTGCTGCGGACAGATGACGATACTTACCTCCTGCTCGGTGGCAACCTCCTCACAGATCTGCGCGAGTTCGAAGCCTTTAGTGCCCGCGGATTCCACGTACGCCTTCTCGTTCAGTACGATTACCGGTGTTTTGATTTCCAACCAAGTTCCCATCTCTTTTACCCCTTCATATAAAGAAAGTTAAAGAAAGTTATCAAATAACTACCTATCTATTAGCACTCACCGCTTTTCTTTTTCTTTTATATAACACCTTCCGCAACTCGTTGATACTCTCGACGATAAACGTCGGTTCGGATTCGCATTGTGCCTTTATCCTCTCGTTCTGACAGATGAGCACGGAATCTATACCAGCGTTTTTGGCCGCTAGTACGCCGACCGGGCTGTCATCAGCCAGTATTGCTTTCTTTCGCGGGACGTTCAATTCACCCAGTATTCGATTGATGTAAAACGGATTGGGCTTCCGCTTGACCAGACTTTCCAAGTCGCTCTTTCGCCCGTACCAGATCGTGAAGTACCGTTTCAAATTGAAGTAATCTAGCGCATAATCCACACATGCTTGCTGCGAATCACTCATGACTGCAAGATAGCATTTCTCGCTCAGGTATTGGATTCTCTCCTCTGAGCCAGCACAGGGTTTTATTACTCCACTTCGCATCGCTTCGATCTTTGATTCGATAACGTCCTTCTCACGTCGTGCCCAGAACTCTTCGCTGTCCAATCCGAAACGGTTACAAAATTGCCGCACCCCTTCTGCACCCTCGCGACGCAACGGAGCAAGGAACAACCTGTTGATTTCATCGATAGTGAGTGTTATGCTGTACTGCCTCAACGTTTTCTTGAATGCGTTATAGGCCCATTCGTTTGGTATCTTTCCTTTTCCTCGCGAATCGAGGAACGTCCCGTCCATGTCGAGAAGGACAAGTTGATATGTCGTTTGCGTCGTCATAGCTCTATAAGTGCACAAAGATGTATGTAGTATGAAACGAAACGTAATAAATAGCCCCTTTTTCTTGCTGTACCGTGGATAAACGGGAAGATGGGAGACGAGGTAAAGGAAAATGAGTGTGGTAACGAAAGAGCTGCAGTTTAGCACTCGCGGCGAAGTGGAAATTGTAGATATCACGGAGAAAGTGAACGGCGCGTTACGGGACTCAGCGATCACGGACGGCATTGTAACGATCTTTGTGCCCGGTGCGACCGGTGCGGTAACGACGATCGAGTACGAGCCGGGACTGTTGAGCGATTTGCCAACTGCGCTGGAGCGGTTGTTCCCGAAGGGGATCGAATACGAGCACGAATACCGATGGCACGACGGAAACGGGCATTCGCACATTCGCGCATCGTTTCTCGGGCCCTCGTTGACCGTGCCGTTCAAAGATCAGACGATGATGCTGGGCACGTGGCAGCAGGTCGTATTTGTCGAGCTGGACAATAAGCGACGATCACGGCGGATAATCCTTCAGATACTGGGCTCGTGAGTGACGAGTTTCTGATGGTCCGCACTAAGAAGACAGAGAAAAATGCACGATACACGCACGGTAGCGAAGAAAACGCAACAAAAATAGAATATCAAAAAGTGACTTATCACAAACGCGAAAGTGGCGGTTCGAATCCACGCGTATAGTGGCGTACTTTCAGCTAATATTCTCTTCCGTATCTGTCCCAGAGATTGAGCATGAGTTTACGGCTTCGAATAAAATTCTCATCATGCCCCTCGGTTTCGGGATCTGCGTGCAACTGAGTTCTTGTACGCTGACTTCTATTACGATTCCCGGAACTAGTGACAGCACAGCCCAATCCCCGGTATTTTTCTTCTTCTTCTGACATAATCCATCGTGCATTCAAATTTAGCTAAGCTCCTATTTAAAGCTTACCCTACTGTTAAGTAAACCAAAAAAGGTTACACATCGATGTATTCGTTTTTATGAGTCCTCTTTTCTTTCTTTTTCTGTAAAGGAGGATTA
>JAFGHB010000053.1 GCA_016930255.1 Methanomicrobia archaeon
TAATCCTCCTTTACAGAAAAAGAAAGAAAAGAGGACTCATAAAAACGAATACATCGATGTGTAACCTTTTTTGGTTTACTTAACAGGAATACACAGATGTTTGGGAGCTCACTTTTGAATGTTCACGAACTCAGACCTTGTGTATGCAAATCCCAAAAAGAACCATCTTCGAATTTTTGGTTAAGAAGGCGTGCGCAATCGCCAAAACAGTTCAAAAGAATGGGCCCGATGCGATTCGAACGCATGACCTCCGCCATGTCAAGGCGACGTCATAACCAACTAGACCACGGGCCCCTGAATTTGTGGCTTAACCCTTCTTATAAAGTCTTGTACACGAGCTTATAAAACTACTCTTTACTTCTTGTCTCCGCATTTTGGACAGAACCCGGTTAAAATCGGTCTCATTTCGCCACATTCGGGGCATTTATCCGCTAGTTTCTTGCCGCAATTCTGGCAGAATCGCATATCAAACCTGATCGGAAAACCGCACCAGGGGCATTTGTTCGCCTTCAATCTGCTCCTGGAAATACGCTCAAAACTGTAGAATTGTTTCTTCAGGTATGCCAGCGAGATCGCACATGCCACAGCTCCGATAACCGATATGCCAATTATGTGCGCCACCATCCACACCTTCTCGATGATCATGTAGATCACGAGCAGTGACGCAAATGCCATGAATGCGTTAGCGTGAATTGTATACGTGCTCCTCGCTCGTTTGGCCTTGAGAAACCGGGCAATCGCAACAGCTAATATCGAGAGCGCAAAAGCCAGCTATACGGCTAAGACCTTCAATCGGTACGTTTGATACTCTCGCTCGTATTCAACACTCGCTAAGTGACGAGCCCGCGATACTTCTCCCCCCTTCTGATCCAATCGCCCTTCAATCTCATCGTAAACGGCTTGTGCCGCATCGAGACTTCGCTGCGATTCCTCATAACTCGCTCGAGCCGCCTCATATTCACGTTCTTTCAGCTCGTCTTCCTTGCCTTCCTCGAGCAGTACCCAGTATTCCTCTCTCTTGAAGAGATAATTCTCCTTAGCACGGAGGAATTCTTCGTTGGCATCGTCTAAGGCAGCACCGCACTATTCAGTTCCGCAACAATGCTTCTTTCCTCAGCTTCCAGCGTGTAAACGTCGTATTTCGCATAGTACGTACCCAGTTGAGGTCTATCAGGAACGCCCCCTAACTCATTAAGGACCTGCACCCCGCCGATCAGAAGGAAGATGACCATCGCAGCAGCGAGTATCTTTTCGCCCCGCATTGCTTCCAATCGCTCGCTCTCTTCATCTTCTGACATTATTAGCGCCTATGACTAGTTTATTTTGAGCCGACCGCATATAAGTTAATCATTGTAAAGCAGGATTTTTCCATTATGAGTGAAGAGACCGATTACGATTTACTTGTGGTTGGCGCGGGTCCTGCAGGGCTGACGGCCGGGACGTTCGGCGCACGAAGCGGCCTGAAGACGCTGGTGCTCGATAAAGGGATCTGCGGCGGCTTGTCAAACGAGGCTACGTTAGTCGATAACTACCCGGGCTTCAGAAATATCGGCGGCATGGAACTGGCGGAGAAGATGAAGGAGCAAACCGCCGACTACGCGGAGATCAAGGAGCTGGAAGGCGTTGACAGAATAGAACTGCAAGAGAAAGAGATGCAGATATTCACGGAGAAAGGCTCTTATCTCGCCAGTGCGTTAGTTCTCAGCACGGGCACGAAGAAGCGTAAACTGGGCGTTAAAGGCGAGGATGAGTTTCTTGGCCGGGGCGTTTCGTACTGCGCTACCTGTGACGGATTCTTCTTCAAAGGCAAGTCGGTGCTGGTAGTCGGTGGCGGTAACTCGGCAGCTCGCGGCGCGTTGTATCTCCAAAACCTCGGCTGTGCGGTGACGTTGATCCACCGGAGGGATGAACTCAGGGCAGAGCACTATTTACGGCAAAGCCTGGAGAAGGCCGGCGTGCGGATCTTGTGGAATTCCGTAGTGCGTGAGATAAAAGGCGATAAAGCCGTAAGCAGCGTTCTCCGCTACGATAAAGCGAACACTACCGAGGAAGAAATCGCGGTGGACGGCGTGTTCATCTATGTCGGTGAGGAGCCTGCGAACGCGTTAGCAACGCAACTGGGCGTGACGCTCGATGAATTTGGCTATATACTCACGGATAAAAGTCAGCGGACGAACTTGAAACGCGTATACGCTGCAGGTGACGTAACCGGCGGCGTGCGACAGATCGTCGTGGCCTGTGCAGAAGGCGCGATCGCAGCCACCTCCGCGCACGAAGATCTGAGCGGTTAGGAAGACAAGGAGACCTGTAAAAGTACGAGGCTTGTTTGATGCTGCGCATGCGAGAGATAGGCATAGACGAAGCGGGCAAGGGCCCGGTGATCGGATCGATGTTCGTGGCCGGAGTCTTGAACTTTGCGGAACTGGAGGAGCTAGGCGTGAAAGATTCGAAGCGATTGAGCCCTGCGAGGCGAGAGTCCTTGGCGGAACGGATCGAAGCCGCGACGGAAGTCCACGTGGTGGAGATGACCGCGAGCGATATAGATGAAAGAAGGAAGACGCGCACGATGAATGAGATCATGGTCGAACGCTTTTCAGACGTGATTAACTATTTTCAGCCGGATCGTGCCATTGTGGATGCAGCGGACGTGAAGCCTGAACGGTTCGCCGCCAATCTTCGCGCGAACTACGAGCAGGCCGGGGGCAGCGGCGAGATCGAGATCGTCTCCGAATTCAAAGCAGACGCTAATTATCCGCTGGTCAGCGCGGCATCAATAGTAGCAAAAGTGCACCGTGACCGATCTGTACGGGCGCTCGGAGTGAAGCTCGGAGAGGAGATAGGCAGCGGCTATCCGTCAGACCCCAAGACCGTGCAATTCCTGAAAGAACTGCTCAAAGAGAAGGACTTTGATGATATTCCGTCCTACGTACGGAAATCGTGGAAGACTGTTCATTTATATAATCCAAAGGGATACAGATGATTGTAAAATGTTGACCCCTAAGACGAATACGGAAGAGGGGAAGCATAAAGAGATAAAGGGAGATAACGATAAGGCTGATTATGTCGAGGCGGCAAAGGAATGCCCCGAATGCGGATCTAAGAATTTAATCAGGGATTATGGAAAGGCAGAGCTTTTCTGTGCTACTTGCGGGCTGGTCGTAGCGGAGAACATCGTGGATCTCGGGCCGGAATGGCGCGCCTTTGATTTCGAGCAGGTGTCGAGAAGAGCACGTGTCGGAGCGCCGATGACCTATCGAATACATGACAAAGGTCTGAGCACGCTGGTAACGTGGTCTCCGACCGGTCAAGGGCAATACAAGTTAAAGAAATGGCAGCAGCGGACGCACATTGCGAACACTACGGAACGGAGCTTTATTTTCGCGCTTTCTGAGATCGATCGGATGGCGTGCGCGCTTAAACTGCCGATGAATATCAGGGAGGCGGCATCTATGCTGTACCGAAAAGCGATGAAGCAACGTCTGATTCGCGGCCGGAGCATAGAGGGCATCTCCACGGCGATTTTATACATCACCTGCAGGCAGTACGGCGTGCCGCGCACGCTGGAAGAGGTTCGTGATATCTCGCGAGTAGGTCAGAAGGAAATAAGCCGCGCATATCGCTTCCTTTTACGGGAACTTGACCTGAAAGTCTCGCCCGCCTCGCCGGTTGACTTCGTGCCTCGGTTCTGCTCCCTGCTCGATTTAAGCGGTGATATACGGTCGAAGGCGATCGAGATAATAAAACGCGCATCGGAGAAGGAGCTGACCAACGGACGGGGCCCGATAGGCATAGCAGCGGCGGCCATTTATATCGCGGCTATTCTGGGCGGCGAGCATCGCACGCAGAAGGAAGTATCAGACGTTACCGGTGTGACCGAGGTCACGATACGGAACAGGTACAAGGAATTATCCGAGCAGTTAGATATAGACGTGCTGCTGTAACGTAACGATCCGCTCACTCTGATTGATCTATCCTGCTAGCAGTGGATGGACCTCAGAACGCTTCGTCCATGTTCAGTAGTGCTCTCGCTGCGATTTTAGCAACGCGTAACGGCTCAGGCACTTTACCGTGAGTCGTGAATTTCTTGAGTAACGCGCCAGCTTCCGCTCTTTCCATGCCCAAAACCCGTATCAAAACCTCGAATCGGTCGTGTAAATAGACCGGAACGCGATCACCAAGCTGCGTATACGCCTCGATTCGAGCATCCCGATCCTCGGCGTCAAAATGCTTGGCGATATGCGCTTCCAAACCCTCGGATTCCTCGTACGTCACACAGATGAGCGGAATCCGCAGCCGTTCGTAAATCTCGTTTATGTTAATAATATTGAACCAGCTGATGACACAGCCGTTGAGCAGTATCACGTTGATGTCATCACGCTGCAGTGCATCGAAGAGGCGTAGAATGCCCTCCGTACCGTCCATGCCACCGACGGTGATGTGCGTGAAGCTGAAACCGTCAATGATACAATCCAACCGCATCACGACGCCCGCGAGCACTGACTTTTCATAGCCGCGTCTGAAGCTCTCTGCAATACCCAGTACTCGTATCCCTTTCTTATTCAGATGCAACACCATCACAAATACGGGATTTGCTCCCGCTCTTTTTGCTCTCTGTACTTTCGTCTGAACACCGGATCGGCTGCTCGCATTCGCTCTATTTCGCCGTCCAATTTCTCGTCGAGCTTTGCCTGCGCGTTCGAGATATAGTCCTTACGCAGCGTATGAGCGGCATCGGAAGAGTACCGCTGGATACCCGCCATTATAATAGCCAAATCAGCCTGCTGCGGAGAGATCAAGCCAAACGGTACCGGCGCACCCGTTCTCATAAGCCTTTCTATCTCATCGTCCATCTTGCCAACGTCCAGACCGTATCCGACCGCCTCATTGCCCCCGGCCTGCTCGAACTTGAGCTGCAAAATACGGCTCGGCGTGGAGACGAACATGTCGTACCGTCCTTTGTGGTTCCGGCCCGTGAGCACACGCCAATCGTCCTTATTCTTGCTCTTATCCCATTTCTCCTTTAAGGCACGTGTGATTTCCGCAGACGACTGTATCCCCATCCCCTTTCACTTCACCTCAGTTGAATAAATAAAGATAGTAATCTAACCCTAATAAATTTCTTTTTCGCGAACGCTTTTCTTTTCCACGAAGCTTTTTCGATACAACGTTTCTTAGAGGGTTTAAAGATAAGGATTAGACAATGATCGCGATAATCCTGGCAGGCGGGAAGAGCAGCAGAATGCGAGGAGGAACTGAGAAAGAGGAGCGCGAGAAGGCGCTTATCACGGTAGGTAGCAGCGGGAACCAAATACGGCTCTTGGACATCGTTGTAGAAGCCGTACGCGCGTCAAACGTGGATAATTTCTTCATAGCTGTCACGCGGAACACGCCGGAAACCGCGGATTATTGCAAACGTGCCGATTATAAAACCGTAGAAACGCCGGGCAAAGGTTATCATGAAGATTTATGGTTTTTGCTTGCTCGATACCCTGCGTTTGTATCCATTGCTTGCGACATCCCGTTTTTACGAAGCACGCACATTAATGCGATACTCGACGCGTACCGCGTGCATCGTGCCAGTATCACCGGTGCCATTCCCCTGGACTTGTTGCCAGACGGCATAACGCCGAGTCACACGTTCGAATACGAAGGTAAAACGTTTGTGTCGTGCGGCATCAACGTGGTGACGAATGCGAAGGATTCGATACCGTTCATATTCGACGACTCGCTGCTCGCCATCAACGTTAATACCAGTGCGGATTTAAGCTTGGCGAGAAGCATGCGGGAATGAATGCTTCGTCGCGTCGTTCCTTATTCGCCATTCAATAAATAAGGGGCCAAGCCCCCCTTATCAACCCTCCCGACCAACAATTCGGGGCCAGACATCAAACTTTCTTATGTGGGGCTCCGCCCCACGACCCCGCAAGCCCTGTAAGGGCTTAAAAGAAAGTTGGATCAAAGAAACTTAGATTTTTTGATCAAACCTTTTTTAAAGGTTTGACTTATCAATCAACCTTTCTTAGAAATAAAGTTTGAAAAAGTGTAAAGAACGAATTTTACAAGCGCCTTAATGCAGCTACGACCTGCTCGTTCTGCTCCGGCGTACCCACGCTGATCCTGATAAGAGAATTACCCGCGCCGCGGAATGCGGCACAGTCGCGAACGGTAATCCGCTTCCTTTCAAGTGTTTTGCACACCTCAGCCGAGGTTTTAGGCGCGACGTCAACGAGCACGAAATTCGCCTGTGACGGATACACCCTGAACGATTCGTGTAACTGCTCAATGAGATACGACCTTCCTTCCTTTACCAGCTCCACGCTGCGGCGTAAGTGTTCTTTATCCTTTAACGCCGCGACCGCTGCGATTAACGCGACGTTATTCACGGTAAACGGCAGCGATACCTTTCGGTAATTACCAATTACCCATTCCGGCACGATAGCGTAGCCTACACGGAGCCCGGCGAGCCCGAACGCCTTGGAGAAGGTTCTCAAGACTAACACGTTCTCGTACTCGTTCACCAACTTCGCCGACGACTTCTCGGCGAACTCCACGTACGCTTCATCGAGTACGACGAGTGCCTCAGGTATCGATTCGGCAAGCGTGCGCACGTCATCGCCGCTTAGCCGGTTTCCGGTCGGATTGTTCGGCGATGCGAGGAAGATCATCTTCGTCTTCTCCGTTGACGCTGCTATGATGTCCGCGGCGGGTATGGCGTAATCATCCTCAACGCTGCGTAATAAGTACATGGGTGTCGCGTCCGCCATGTGCACCAGCGACTCGTACAGTGAGAAGGTAGGGATCGGGATGATCGCTTCGTCGCCCTTGTCCACGAAGATCTTGACGAGTGTGTCCATAACGCCGTCGATGCCCGCGCCGATTACTATCTTCTCTGCGAAAACGCCCGCGTACTCAGCAATAGCGTCCCTCAACGTTTCCACGTTCCGCCCCCAGGGGTAGATACTGAAATTAAGCTCCCCGGCTTCCATCGCTTCGAGCACCGCGCTTACCGCCAACGGGCTCGGTCCCAGCGGGTTCTCGTTACTGCTCAGCTTGATCGCTCCCTTGATCAGCTTTCCCGGTTTGTATTCCGCTATCTTCTCCACAAAGGGGCGAACGGGGAGTGGCATGGTGATAATCCTTTGGTGGTAGGGATAGATATAAGATGATGAAAAGACAAAGTGGAAAAGAACGCAAGAGTTAATTATGATAGATAGCAACAGTATTCTCATTAGCAAGAGTAAGTAGAACACAAACAATGAACTGAGTAAGGGTTGCGTCCAATGAAAAAAGCGCTTGGGAAAGATGAACTGGCAACTGTTGTTGCTTCTCTAATCGTAGATATTAAGGACCGATTGACGTTCGATGGCGAGAACAGGGTTTTTAACGAAGGCAAGGAACTCCGTTCTGATTTTATGAAAGAGACGGCAGATCCAGAGGCGTTTACCCGAGAATTCTTGATTGACAAAATTTTCAGGGCACTGGAGCTGGAAAAATTGCCTGAAAAACATTTTGAGGATGCACACGGTTATCGAAGTGTTGATTATCTGATAAAAAGCCCAAGAGACAATTTCCTGGTAGAAGCGAAGCCGTTGAACGCCGACTTAGAGAAGGGTAAAGACAGTGGCGTTACCCAGATAAAAGGATTATTCAAAATCGCGGAAGTGAAGGAGAATTATAATTTTGGTATAGCAACAAACGGATTAAGATGGGTGTTCATTGACAAGAAAAAGGAAATAGTGAGCGATCTGAGGTTAGAAGACAACTTTGAGCAGATACAGGATTTTCTGATCGGCAAAGAGAAAGTCGTTTCGCCAAAGACGGAAGAGGAGATAAGCAAGAAGTTTTACGAGTGGTATAACGCGCTCTTGCACGGCGGGCGTTATAAGGATCATGAGAACAAAACGAGGACAATTCCTGAAGAGCGTTGCCTGGTCAACAACGTCCTCGGCGTTAGAGATCTGGAAGAACGGGAGCAAATAGCTCAGGTTGTGACGAACCGGCTGATTTTCATCAAATTCTTACAATCAAAGGGCATTATAGGTGAGGATATTCTTAGCTACCTCTCTGAAGTGAGAGAGGACGAACTCACGCCAAAATTACGGCAATTATTCTTCGGCGCGATGAATAAGCCGGAGGACGAACGATTTGATATCGATGAGCGATTCAGGAACATTCCCTATTTATAGTGAGGTACTAAACTTTTAATACTTATCTTTCGTATCTTAGTTCATGTCTAAACCCGAACAGATCCCTATTCATCGATCA
>JAFGHB010000054.1 GCA_016930255.1 Methanomicrobia archaeon
ATCGCCAATGCGAGACCCCGGAGGAGGCATTCCTGCGAAGATAGCCTCCAGAAGCGATTCTCGGCCTGTTCCTGAAGGAGGACAAGTAGCATGAGTAACGTCAAAAATATGAAACGAAATAATAATCGTACTCTACAAAGAAAGAAGTTATCGAAAGCTTTGTATATCCCATCAGCAAAGATAGTCATAACGAAGCAATTTTAATTGGTTCATAAAGCAATTTAGGAGGTGAAAAGAAGAAACGTGAACTACAAAAAGAAGAGAATTTCGGCAGTGCTTGTCGCGATCCTGGCAGTGCTGCTCTTGCTCACAGTGCTGTCCTCAGGTGTGGTAGCGGGGAAGCTATCGCTCGCAGTGAATAAGACGGTCTACGATCCCGTGAACGAGACGTGGGCCAAGGAGCTGACCGCAAATATGGACGATACCGTGCAGTTCAAGTGCACCATTAGAAACCTGGAGGAGGGAAACCTCACGCAGATACGGTTCTGGGACATCATGGACTGCAGCTTGAACTATTCGGACGGTGCAACAATAAATGGCTACACAATCCCACTCGATGGCAATTACGTCTTCAAGCCCAAAATGCTGCATCCTTACACTGATTGGAATCTGACTACGCCCATTGGTGAAGAGTTCAGTGAGTTCTGCCTGGAGGACGGTACGTCTTGGCAAATAGTGGCCTGGAACGACACCTTTGACGTCGGCAATGTGAGCGCCTGTGACCAGGTTCTATTGGATGATGGTGAGTGCGATTCACAGTACTGGTTCCACGTGGATCGGGTGCCCTACACGCTCACTCTTTACAATGCGACGACCTGTGAGACGAAGTACTTCGATTCCGTGCTCGACTGGGACGATCCCGAAATGGATCTTACCGATCCTAACGGGACTGAATGGCTCGAAGTCTGCTGTTGCAAGGATACCTATACGTTACTGAACTGGACTGATGATGGATCTTCTGGATTAGACTATGGAGACCAGGTGACGATGCGGAACGAGCGAACCCAAGAAGTGGTCGCATATGAGGTCTATGGGGTTGCCACAGATCTCGTGGTGAGCCATGAGTATGAGATGGACGATTATTTCACTAATTTCATCCTGGAGCCTGGCGAGACGATAACGATCAACTACAGTGCCACGGTGGTACGCTGCGGCGTAGACAACAACACATTCCGTGCGAAAGGTTGGGGTGGGGAGTGCGAACAGATGTGGAGCTACAGCAATAAGGACAAGGTGACAATCACGGTGCCCTGTGTACCATCCGGAGAGGCGACCGATCCTGCCGGATTGTCGAAGGAGGTGTACACCGCTGGTGAACCGGTGTATGCCGTGGGCAGCGGTTTCGACGCAAACGAGAACGTAAGCATCTACATCGTTCCCTTCCAGCAGTTGAATGACGGCGTAGCCATTAACACCCGGGGGATAATTGTCGGACCGATCAACGTGACTACGGACGGCAATGGGGACATCGGTCCCGAGCTGGTCTGGCCCAATCCAGTCCCGGGTCGCTACCTCATGATCTTCGATGACCCGGATGGAGACTACAACCAGGACAGAGACCCGCTCGATGAGTTCAGTGTTGTCGGCGCGGCGCCGGTTGTTACACCTCTCGGACTCGTCGTACTGATCGGACTGCTGAGCGTTGTTGCAACAAGCACACTACTACGAAGGAAGAAGAGGTGATTTTTTTCGGCCTCTTCTCTTCTCTTTTTTTCTTTTTCTTTCTTTTGGTTTCTCGGTTAGTGTTTCATATATTCCCGTAGAAGGACGGTCGCATACGACCCTTTTGGCAAAAAGAACTGCACCGTCGCCTTCGAGCGACCGGGATTACGCTCATCTTCCTGTAGCTCGCCGCATGTCACCGCAACGGGAACCAGTACGGGTCTCCGAGTGCCTTTCGAGCTCAGTTCCGGAAGCTTCTCGCTATTAAAATGGGGTAGTCGTACCTTCTCGTCATTAAGAACCGTCCGCTCGATTTCGCCTACCACACCCTCGGCAAGCTCGGTTTCGAAGCCGAAGATGGGTGCCGTGACAAACGCCCTGCCGTGTTTTATCAGCCGGTTAATTCCCTCTACGTTGTCCTCCGTGACTCGCTCCACCCGGTCAGGATCGGCAAGTCCGCGCTCATTATGAAAACAGACCACGTCACCGACCAGTGCCTCATTGAACGGCAGGTTGTGCTGCATACGATGACTCACCACGAGATTGAAGAGATACGCCTGGTACGCGTGCACGAAGAGCTTTTGTAAGTTCTTGGGCAGGACGGAAAAGGCAGCGAGGTACTGTGCTTCGCCTCGTTCTGCTTCAGTGCTCTTTACGAGCTCGTTCAGCATCGCCCGCTCATACCGTAAGAAGAGCGGCATCTGCTTCAGGCATGCTTTCAAGTCGCCGTGTGCGCATAAAGCGCGCGCCTCTTTCGCCGCCTCGCTCTCTTCCGGGAAGATATCCGAGATGTACGAGAGCACTGCGGCCTTTACGGTGCCCTCGACCAGATGTTTTCCCACGACGTGCGTTATCGGTCGATTGGTGCCGAACCGCTGCACACCGAAGAAGTTCGGTATGCCGCCAGCGGTTTCTATTTCGTGCGTAATCGCGCTGATTCTCTCCGTTATCGCCGCTTTTGTTCCTTCAATGTTACGAATGACAATGGTGAATTCGTTTCCGTACAGGTCGCCCAGGGAGACTGCTTTGTTCGATCTGCCGATCGGACGCAGCGAGACGTCTGCGATCCTTACGCGTTCCAGCGCGGTTTCGTCGGTATCCCAGAGGCTTATCTTCTGTGTGGTCACGGCGAACTTATCCTTCGTGCCGGCGAATCCGACCCGATTCCGGCTTACCCGCAACCGATTGGAAATCTCGCGTGCCACGCTGTGTGTGTCCCAGTTCTCCTTCGTTAGTTCCGCAATCAGATACTTGCCTTCATTACCTTCGGTTCTATTGGTAACCTCCCGCACCACAAAGTCCGCGGGTATCGTTTTTATCATTCCACCGAGGCCCGCGCTCTGCGTCGTGTAATACCGGATTCCTATTCGGTGCTCGAACTCAGGACTCGCTTTTAGCGCCATTTCTTTCTATTTCTCAACTCTATCTAAGCGGGTACGTAAGTAACGTACGTCAAGGTAAATCTAATCGGCGTAGATTAAATCAAATTCGATCAGATCATATTAAATCGATAATCTCGTCCTTCACGTACTGGATGAAGTCGTCCTTGGTCGCCTTGCTGAAGATCGTGACCACGCCGTTGCGCGTGACGCCGACCACCAGGCCGTGCCGGCTCGATTTCAGGACGATGTACCAGATCTTACCGTGCTTCAGGTTATCGACGTACGCGGACGTACTGCCCAGCGTGGAGCCGTAGAGCGACAGCTTTTTGATGTTCGGGAAGTCGACGTCGTCGAAGAAGATCACCTTGGTATCCTCGAAGTTAGCCTCATGAAATTGCTGAAAGCGCGCTGGCTCGATCCGGACCTCGACGATCTTGCCCGTCGTGATGAACAGAATCTTGCTTAACTGATTCGCGATGTTGTTCGCCCGCGCTTTCTTCTCCATTACCGTCAATACCGTCCTTTTGCCTTCTCTTTCAGGCTGCGGCTGCTCGACGAAGAAGAACGGCGCTTCTGACGTGGTTGGTACGCGCACGCGCTCGCCACGGTGGTAAATATCCATCAATTGATCCTGAATGAAGGAGCCGTAAAGGGAATCGCCAACTAAGCGCAGATCCTTTATCTCGGTGATCAGGCTTATATCCTCGTCCTGCACGCGCTCTTCTGCTTTGAAGCCCTTCAGCTTGGCCGCTAACCCCTGCAAGTCACTATCCTCTTCAACCAGAAACACTTTTCCTGCCAAGACCATAGTCTATACTAGGTCAAGCAGATACTAATAACCTACCGGTAACGCGAAGGTTTTTATCAGCGGATACGTACCTAATTAAAAAGAGGTGGTTGTAAGGCCTGAGGGTCAGCACTCGGTTAAAGAGCGGTACATGCGACGTACGTTTTGGATATCTTCCAAAGAGGGGAGGATATACGACGCTGATGTCAGATATGCTGAAGTTAAACGTCCATTGCTGGCCGGAAAAAAGGATTAGGTTACAAATATCACAACTCGACCTTTTTTAACAAAATAAGCGACATCAATAAGTAATAGGAGAGAGCAAGGAGGTTATTCAAAACACATGATCTCTGAATGGATTGTAGCTTTTGGAACATTATTATTGGCTTTTATTGCCGTTTTTCAAGACAAAATACGAGCTTATTTTTTAAGCCCGCACCTTGACTGCAAAATCGAATTAAATCCCCCGGATTGCCATCGAACCGTTATGCAAGGCGGCAATGACCCCTTTTATTCTTATTATTTTTTATTCCAAATTTGGAACACAGGAAACATAACTGCAAAGAATGTTGAAGTTATTATTTCAGACGTGTCCAAAAAAGAGGGTAACGGATTTAAGAGTTTAGAAGATTTTTTCCCTGATAATCTGCCGTGGAGTTTTACAGGTCAGAAAATTTATTGCGATTATATTTCCCCAGGTACATTTAAACATTGTACCTTAGGTCATATTCACGATCCTAAATTCAGAGACAGTTTATCAGGAGAGCATAACCAAAACTTACCAGTCAACTCAAACGAGGCCATATTCTGTTTTGATGTTAATTTCAGATCGAACAGACTTACTTATTTGGTTGAACCAGGTGTTTATAGGTTTGTTATTACCATAGGCTCGGAGAATGCTAAGACTATATCAAAGAAATTTCTGATGTCTATAAGTGGGAAGTGGTTTGAGGATGAATCGAGAATGTTAAATGAAGGATTTTCTATTGAAGAGGTTACATAAAAGGGGCGGTTCTTATAAATCATGCCAACAAAGGCGTTTAACATGCTGTTTAAGGCTTGCTACGTTCGATCAAAACCATTCGGGCTTCTTAAACAGCAGGGATTTCTGTACAACACCCATCCTACATAGGACGAGGCATCAAGGCTAAAAGACCGCGAGAGTTTTTTCTGATACCAAACATCCGGTGATGTCTGCATGCTCATCATGTTTTGTCGGAAAACTCCGCCGTCAGAAGTGTAAAACCCGTAAAAAGCCACCGGAGCGGTTGATTGCAAAGAGCTGGAGAAGTCAAATAAGCACCCCACATTCACAAATGCCCCTGCACAATAAGTCAATCACAAAGAAGATTCTGTGTTCCTGATTCCCAACCTTTTAACCTCCCAGACTATACTGAGAATAGCCATTGAGAGACGGAAAAATGCCAGCGATAACGACCAAAGAACCAGAAGCACCAGGCATCTGGCTGAAGGAGATAATCCTGGAGAATTTCATGTCCTACGAGTACGCGCGCATACCGCTGAAGCCCTGCCTCAATCTGATCTCCGGCCCGAACGGCGCGGGTAAATCCTCGATCCTACTCTCCATCTCCGTGGCGCTGGGCTTGATCTATACCGAGCGAGGCAAACGGCTGCGGGATTTGATACGGCGCGGAAACGAGATCGCGCGGATTACGCTGGTCTTCGATAACGCGGATAAGAACGGGAGACGACCAATCAGCTTCTCCGATGCCGATACCTTCATGCTCTCTCGCTACCTCCGGAAGGACGGGCATTACTGGTGGGAAGCGGATTACCGGCAGATAAGCTACGAGGAAGTCACGCGGCTCTTCCGGGGGTTCGGCATCGATCCCAATAATATGCTCATCATCATGCATCAGAACACGATGGAGCAATTCAGCTTGACGTCGCCACAGGAGAAGCTGAAGCTCCTCGAGGAGGCGGTCGGCTTCAGCGCGTATCGCGAGAAGGTGCTCGAAGCGCGGAACCGGCTCGAATCGATCATCAGCGAGGACGAGTCGATTTCCGAATTGCTTGGCCGCGCAGAAGAGAGTCTGGGCTACTGGAAGGAGATGCACGAGAAGTACCTGCAGCGTGAGGAGCTGGAGGCACGCCGAAGCTGGCTGAAACGCGAGGCGATCTGGGCACGAGTAATCAAACAGGAGCACGCGTTACATGCGCTTGAAGAGCAGCTTCACGTGAAGGAACATGCGCTCGAATCTAACCGGGCAGAGCAGGAGGCGACGAAAGAAAAGATCAAATCCGGGCGAGAGCAGCTTGACTCGTGGCATATCAACTCACGCGAATCCTTTTACGAGCTCCTGCATCTCGAGAAGGAGCACACGAAAGTTGAAAGTTTGGCGGAACATCTGCGAGCGACCAAGCAAATTTTTGACGAGCTGGGGAAGCACGACGAGGTGGCGCGACTAAACGGGCAGCTAAAGGACGCAGAAACAAGGCTAACGGACTTGAACGAGACTATAAACCGTGTGCAAAGCGAACTTGGCGCTTTTGAACGCAGCCTGGAGCCCACGATGGATGGTTACATCACCTACCGCGTAAAGGACGAAGTTCTGACGTTCAAACGCGATCTGCTCGAAGCGGATATAAAAACGATCGAGACGGAAATGGAGCGCGCGAACCAGAAATTAGAAGAATTACAACCCGCGCAGAACCGAGCAGGCGAGCGAATCGAGACCGACCGGAAACAGAGCGAGATAGAGACTGAGATCGGGCTGGTAAGCGCGAAGATCGAGGCCTTAGGTGAGATACCGGAAGAGACCGAGGAAATCTACTCGAACTACTCGAAGGTCTTCGAAGACTTGAAGAAGAAATCGGAGATCGTCACGGCGAACAAACGCGAAGGTCTGAAGGAGCTCGAAGAGCGGAAGAAGACCTGGAAGAAGGCGATCACTGACCTCCTGGAGTCTGCGAACAGCTCGTTCCAGCGCAATCTAGCTGATATCGGCGCTACGGGCCTGGCACGACTGGTGAACGTCGAAGACGGCGATATCGCGAATGCCGGGCTGGAGCTGCACGTTGGATTCAGGGGCTCGCAGCCGGTTCTGTTCGATTACTACACGCAGAGCGGCGGCGAGCGATCTGCATCGATCATGGCGTTCCTCCTGTCAATCCAGCAACTGCTGAAGTCACCCTTCCGCGCGGTCGACGAGTTCGATCTGCACATGGATCCGCGAAATCGCGAGGAGATTTACAAGATGATGATCTCGTCGATGAAGGGTTCTGAATGCCTGCTGATTACTCCCAGTCAGATCACCGTTGCCGATCCCGACGTGCACATCATCGTGGTGCAGAAGGCATACGGGAAGTCGAGTGTACGGGAAGTGGCATAGAGTGCTTTGTTTTTAAGATTTAGTGTACTGTTACTAACTACAAACTTAACGAAAATGAATTATTGAGTTGGGTAAAATGATCTCTCATCTATGCTATAAAAAGTTACATTTTACCACACATTTTGAGATCGTTTTTTTTCTCAATCCTTTTGGCTATCTCTTTCGTCTTTTTTAGGAAATCTTCTGCTGCTTCGCGATAGATTGGAAATTCTTTTGGATCTATTTTTTCCTCGTAAAAGTTTTCATGAAGATCCTCTAGAAATTTAAATGTTTTATGAAATTCTCTATCTTTTAGTTCTTGTGATAGCAAAAAAGTTAAAGAGGAGTATCCCTTATGACTTCTTATATAAATCCCACGCATTGTTGCCAACGCTCTTAGCGATTGAGTGACTGCACCCCAAAGGAGCTCAGAGGCTTTTGTGAACTCTCCATGAGCAGCATGTTTTAAAGCGTTATTGTAATATTTTTCACTTTTTATCCAGTATTGCTCGACATTACCTTGGCTGATCATATGAAATTACTCTTCCGGTATCATCATCAATCTTTAATTCCACTCGGGCATCCTCAAGAAAACCAACATTAAATCTCACAATCCAAATATCCCCTTCTAATTTAATACTTTCCAATTTATAGGTGTAATAGCCTGTTTTTTCCAAAAATTTTATACCTCGATCAATAGCTTCTTCGGTATCCATCTTCCCACCACTTAACATTTGTTGTGCCGTATATTAAATTTTGCGCTCTGTTGTCGATAAAGTATCCCTCAAAAATTTACACAGTTCAGTGGAGATAGAATATCTTCACTTCCAGAGGATACCTCTAGCATCTTTCAATCACCCCTTAACCCGTCTACCCTGTTAAAACCACCGATTCCATCCCGGCATCGAAATAGCCGTCACAATGATTGGTAAGCAGGTACAGTGCTTCCTTTAAGGTTAACGCGCGATAGGGTATTTTTAGTGCCGCGTCCTCTTTTTCCGTTCGTTTATTTATTCGCATCATTTTTAAACTGAAAGACCTCACGATCTTCAAGTGAGATCCCGTATTCTCCTCATACAAGCGTAATGGCCATATAAGCCTTTTGGGTACATTTCCACTGGAGATGGTCGTATAACCGGTAGCAAAGGACGAAAAAGCAATTGGCGTCACACAGAGCTGCGCACGACGGAATAGAACGCTACTTCAGCTCGGTTTTTAACGTAAAGAATACTGTGCCTCTTTTAAAATCGAGATTCTGCTGCTAACCACCAAAAAAGGAAATGAGGAGACAGAAAAAATTATCTCCTCTTCCGCACTCTTAGACGTAATACTGCAACCGCGGAAAGCAATCCTACAAGCGCTACCATCCCTATCGGCGTCATAATTGGAACGGGTGCGGATATCGATAATTGCAGCTCGGTGGGATCTGGAGATGGTGCGGTGACAGGATCATCCGTCGGTTTTTGTGCGTCATTTGTTCCATCGCCATTGCTATCGTAATACACCGTTCCTTGATTCGAAATGACTGTCGTTCCCACGGGCACATCAGGATCAACAATAACGCAAAACCTGATTTTGATTGTGCCTCCAGCAGTAATGTTGCCGTTCCAGATAATCGTCGTATTAGCGGCGTCATAGCCCACACCATCACTGATATCATCTGACTCATTCACATCGTTTATCTGCAACGAACCCGGCTTATAAACAGTATTCTCCGGGATGAGATCCACAAACTCGTTACCTGGATTGTCGGTTGAGTCCGCATCTCCCGTGTTGTTGATCCACGCGGTGTAACAGATAGCATCTCCCGGCTCTAACGGCGGCCCATTTTGATCAACGGCGATCTTCGGATCGAAGATCTCCGGTGCGACTACTCGCGTATCCTGCCAGAGTTCCGGTATCACGGTCTGGTCACTGGTCATGTTTACACAGTTATAGACGATATCGCCGTTGGCGAGTGAGCCGTTAACTGCCACGGTTATGGTTATCTGCCAGCTCTCTCCCGGTGCGATGCTCACGTTCGTCCATGTAGTGTTCGCGGCATCGTCGGGCATAGGCGTGGCAGTAACAAACGATAGGTTGGGATCACAAAAGAGGTCCGTAACCGTCACATTGGTCGCATTCGCCGTGCCGGTGTTATTCACGTATATGGTATAGGTGAGCAGGTTCCCGGTGCGTACCGGATCGGGGCTATCACGTTTGACGAATTCCAGCACGGGCTCTGAGATAACCCGTGTCTCTTCGGTATCATTCCCTTCCGGCTTTCCATCTGCAGTGATATTGACATAGTTAGAGACGATGCCGCCGGGATGCGGAATATTCACACTCACGTTGATGGTAATATTATGGCGCTCATTGGGTGGCAGATCGCCGACATGCCACACTAACGTGTGATTATCATCTGCCGTTTCATTGGGCTCGAACGAAGCGGAAACGAAGGTGACCCCCTGTGGGAGCACGTCGGTTATGGTCGTGTTGGTCGCGTTGAGAGTCCCGAAATTAGCATAGCAAACGGTATAGGTGAGATTGTTCCCTGCTTCAACGGGATCGGGATAATCCTGCTTACAAAGCACTAGCTCGTGTTCTCCTATCTCGGTCACCTCCGTATCATTCCCTTCAACACCCTCCTCAGAGGTGATATTCACGTAATTCAAAAGCAGAGTGCCGTTGGTGACCGACTCATTCACCCCAACAGTGATGTAGATATAGTGCTTACCATCCGGTGGCAGATTGGCAAAGAACCAAGTGTCATTGTCAAGGTAAGGTGCAGGCGTTGCATTGATAAAGGTGACATTGATATCGTATACCTCCGTTATGGTAACGTTCGTCGCGTTCATGTTACCTGTATTCTCATAGGTTATGACATACGTCAGATTCGTGCCCGCCGCAACGGGATCCGGCCAGTCCGCCTTCTCGACGAGCAAGACGGGTGCGGATTTGACCGTTGTCGAAATGACGATCTGATTCGTCACGTTCTGATCGCTGGTTACATTTGCGTAATTCAGCACCAGCGTGCCGTTCGGAAGTGGTGCGGTGACATTGACGGTAATAGTGATTGTTTTAGTTTCGCTGGCATTGATAGTCGAGAAGTTCCATATATTGTTTCCCGAATCCGGCAATGGCGTGGCAGCGAAGAAGACGACATTGGCATCGTAGATTTCGGTAACCGTAACATTGGTCGCATTCGCCGTGCCGGTATTATTGATATAAATCGTATATATAAGCACTCCACCTGCTTCGACGGGCTCAGGATCATCAAATTTAGAGATGTCCAGCACCGGCGCTGAGACAACCGTGGTCTCCTCAGTGTGATTCACTTCATCTAACCCGTCCGCGGTAAGATTGACAAAGTTCACAAGGGGACACCCGCAGGGAAGCGGAGAATTCACGGAGACCGTGATCGTGATAGTACGAAGCTCATTGGGTGGCAGATCGCCGATATTCCAGACGAGCGTGTGATTGTCATCGAATGTTTGATTCGGCTCAAGCGATGCCGAAATATAGGTAACCCGCTGAGGAAGAATATCGGTCAGGTTTGTATTCACCGCAGTGACATCGCCGAGATTTTCGAAGAAGATAGTATAGGTCAGCGTCTCGCCGGGCTCAACCGGGTCGGGGAACGCGGACTTGGCGATTTCCAAGACGGGCTCGCCCACCACTACAGTATCCACCGTATGGTTATTTGCAACACCCTCCTCAGAGGTGATATTCACGTAATTAGTCAGGATGGTGCCATTGGGGACCGTATCATTCACCCGGACCGTGATGTTAATGTATTGTATAACACCAACGGGAAGGTTGGCTATCGTCCAGGTGTCGTTGGTACCGGGATCCGGTGAGGGATCTGTGGTTACAAAGGTCACATTGGCATCGTAAGTCTCCGTTATGGTCACATTCGTGGCGTTCAGGTTGCCGGTATTCTCGTAAATAATGGTATAGGTAAGATTCTCCCCCGCTTTAACAGGGTCGGGGAAGTCATACTTCGTTATAATCAAATTAGGCCGACATTGCACGCAGAAGGGCCCCAATCGGAGTCCACTATCGGGAAAATCGGTCGTTGGTGCTTGATCGAGGTTCGGATTCTCCTGATCCGTTACCCAGATAAGAGAAATTCGAGATGGAGCTGATATGTTTATGTTGACAAAGCGCACATACAAATCGACACACTTGCCCGAGATACGGTAGCCGGCGATGCTGAGGTTGGTAATATTTTGGGTTACGTAAGTACCACCAACCGGCTGACCCCAATCGTCATCGAACGAGCCATCGCCGTCGATATCGTATAACAGGTAGACTTCACCAATGCCGTCTTCAGGATTTGCATCCTCGACGAAGAGAAGATATTCTCCTTCCACAACATGCCCTCCGCCTATGCCACCGGTTTTATACATGTTGTTATCCAAATCGATGAACCACTTGAATCTGCCATCCAGACCTCCGGATTTGAATGCCGCTGTACCATACGTGCACATACGAAGATAGAGATACTCATCATCGAAATTGTAGTACGCATATTCGACATCCCGGAAATTATCTTGCGGGCCATTCTCGTTTCTATCACCACCAATCAATATCCATTCGGTAGGCCACGTTTGCGCCGCTGCTGGCTGCAGCGCCATACCAAAAAACACCACGAGCAGGGCAAGAACCGCACCCCCCATCACAATCGCCTCGGCCTTCTTCTTATGACTGTGAATGCCTCCTTCTTCTCCTCTCTTCTTACCATGAACTCTTATCATGTTCATCGTCAAATTTTTGGTTTTATTGCCATTTAAAGCTTACGGATCGTTTATTAGAACATAAATCTGATGTAAATCGTATGGTTTTGCATACCACTCCAGTCTGCTAAAGGATCTCTGGTTTTGTCTCGGGACGGGGCGGTGGCACGGCTCGATTGAAGATTTATTAAACGATGGGTTTGAAGTAACGTATAGATAGCAAGCGAGGTGGACGTTACGGAACGATGGAGAAGCACAGGATGCCGGGTAAGCAAGTGAAATTCGACGAGCTCTTCCGGCTGCTCAACTTCTGCAAGACGATCCAGACGGAGGGCACGGACCCGTTTGATCTGGACGTCAAGCAGTTCCTGGAAACGCTGAAACGGTATAATGCAAAATGGAAAACACTGGATGACTTGCTTTTAGATGCGGAGGCGATCGCGGAACTGGCGAAGATCATCGAACTGCAGGGCCAGTGGATAAAAGACCGCTCTACTTCGTTCTATATCGATCCCGAGTTACTAGAGCTCAAACTCAGACTGCTGGACCCACCGCAATTAGCAACGGCGTTCTTTAACGCATGGCAGCCCGTTATCGCGCTGGATCGAATGACGCCAGAGCGGCTGAAGGAGGGGCTGGCTTACTGGAATGCGCTCGTGCCGTTGAACGAGCGAACTGAAGAATTCCCACTTCCCGCCGAGCTCGAATCGGCATTCAACTTCGAGGATCTCATTACCCTGAATATTCTGTCCCGGTCGGAGTTTGACGACGCGCTGCAAGCCGTGCTCAGCGAGCTTGAAGAACGCGGCAGAATCGACTATCACGATTTTATTTATAGCGATTCCTTCGAGGAGAGTATAGAGCGGGCGTATCTGACGAGTTATCTGGTGAGCGAGGGGAATGCGGAACTCGATATAAATCCCCTGGAAGACGAGGTGCTTATTTCACCGCGTGAGACCCATCGCAATGTGCAGGCAGCTCGCGCCGCTCCCAGCAGGTCTATTCCCGTTTCGATAAGCTATGAGGACTGGTTAGAATGGAGAGAGAAGAGGAAGCAGAGGTGAGGGCCGAACGGAAGGTGAAGAAAGCAGCCCAGTTGCTGCTCTTCAGACGGCACCGCGTCCCGGGCGTTAAGGGCTGGGAGCTGAAACGGGCCCTGGGGGAGGATTATATAGACGTAATAGAGGTCTTGAATTCCGCACTCGACAACCTCGGCCTGGAAGTGAGGCGCATAAGCGAGGCAGGAGAAGGAGGCATAGCGGAAAAAGAAGAGCAGAGAGCAGAGCGTGACCGGTTTATGGTGGTGCTCAAAAGCCCGGTAATCGAGAAGGCATCCGGCGAACGGATAGACAACGTTGCCATGCTCGCCGCTACGTTGGCGTACATCATCTCGAAACAGGGCAAAGTGCCGCGAAAAGCAGTTGAGGACTTTCTCAGCGATAAATTCCCCAAGCAGCGGATATTCTTCGTGCTCGACCGGTTCATCAAGCAGGGTTACCTGGGTGAAGATGATAAACTGGTTTATATCGGCTGGCGGACGCGAGCGGAAGTGGATAAGAAAACACTGCTGGATTTGATCCTTTCTGCATAATGCTGTTTGGAGCGGATAGTCCTCAGTTATGGAGCAGAAAAAGCTTTTTAGATCCGGGGGGGTCGTTGATTCTAACCCCCTCCCTCTTTTGCTATCCGATTAATCGCAGCTTTTCAGCGATTCTTCAAACGTAAAACTGGCTTCACACCTGTTCGGATGAGAGAAGTATATCCTTATCCCTTAGTGGGAGCAAGGTTTTGTAAAAATATTTGGTGGACGGTGAACCCATCCACCCCCATATATTTTTTTTCATTTTTTACGCAACTTCTTGCAGATTAATTAGGGTTTCTTATGTATCTGGATGTTGCCGCTGAGCAATTCTCCGCCTGCTGTATAGCCCGTGCTCAAAGTTATCGCGAACTTATCGTTCTTACCGGGCTCGTTGTTATCCTCAACGTACGCCTTAAAGGTTCCGTTGGCACCGTTAATGGTGCAAGTCCCTTCGAACCACGCCTGTGTCTTATCCGCAGATACGACTAACTTGGTCATCTCAAAGGCATGCACGTTCATGCCAGTAGCATGATCAAGGTATTCAAGCTCGCCCTTCGGTGCAGGATCGCCTTCCTCGTACATCACGTTGAAGCCGAAGCTGGCCGTATCAACCTTCTTTTTATTGCCCGTCTGTTCTGGTGCTTCGATTTGCCCGCCGCCCGTTACCTTGCCCGGTGTCATCGGCTCTAGTGGAGTGATTTTTTCCAAGGTTAGTAGTGCCCACGCAGTGCACAGCTCATCAGTTGCTATGTAAGCCCACCCCTCCTGTCCAACATAGTTAGGGCCGTTTGTCCAGTTCCCAGCAGGCAATTGGTTATTTACTATCGCCGTGGAGATTTCATCGAACCAGTCTTTACCGTTAAGATCTTCCAGACCAATAGCTTCGAAGCCTTTCATAATGGTGTAGGTGGCTTGATATTGTGTGTTGTAGGGAATTGGTGCGGATAGATTTCCTTTCCACCCTTCAATATCGTCATTCCAATGCCTGTCTATGTAATCTGTCGCGTTGAGTATCCTTGATGAATCAACGGCATCGCCTGATAGCACGGCTTCGTAGATGAGATTGCCGGTCTTTAAGCTATTTACCCACGAGTTAGGAGCATCATATCCTGAACCGCCATCTGGGTCATCTTCAAATCCGTCATCAGCCACTCCCGGATCGTTTTGGATATAGTCAACATAAGAACTCAGAGCTGTCGTCGTAGTGGCCGGAATGGTCGCACCGGCATTCAATGCATAGCCAATACCCAACGTTGCATATCCCGTGTTACTGTTATCACCCCAGCACGTGAAACCCTGGTAGTTCCATACTCCGTACTGTAGCTGCGTATTATTAGTACACTGTGCATTGATCAGCCAGTCGGTCAAGTCCTGTACCAGATCCGGCGGTGTATTGGGATATTGGGATTTGCGGCATATGCCATTGTGGCTATGCCGGTTACGTAAGTCCTGTGGAAACCATCAAGATATGTCATATTCCCATTTGAATTTCCATCATATCCCCCTACGGGAACTGGTTCAGTCATTAGATGGCTATCCAGAAACTCGAGACCTTTATTCACGTTGTCACTGTAGGTATACTCAGGATCGGTTGGATTCACATCGTGTTCCTTAGCATATTCTATGAATTTCAGCAGTGCTAATCCTGTAGCTCCTATATCATACTCTTCTATTTGCCAGGAGCTGCCGTTCCAGCTTCCATTCTCTTGTTGCGCATCAGCCAGCCATGCTAAACCATCGTCTATCGCTTGCTCTATCTCTGCTTCGGTGGCCGCACTTGCAGGGGTGCACAGTGCCGCACAAGAGGAAAGGACGATCGTTGCGACTAGTAGTGTTGGTACTAATTTCTTCATTTTTTCGATCACCTCCCGTTTATTCAGTACTTCCGAAATGGGTGAGTTCCGAAAGCCGGGTGCACTTCCTCGTACTGAATCCGTGACTGAAATGCCTGAGCTGCACTGCTTTGAGCTCAATGGCAGAGGGTTGGAGATCACGAAGGCGAGATTGCCGCGTTCAAGCGCGCAGTAACCGTGCGTAAAAGGAGTTCTTACCGAGCGAGAACCGCGAAAACCGGCAAAAACCACGAGAGCTTACGCTCATCCTGAAGAAGCCACCTCACCAGCGCGGGTCGTGCTTCAGGCGGGAAAACTTACGTTCCGGCTAACCGAGCCCAGAGCTCCAGCGCTCGCTGCTGATCATAGCGCGTTATCTTCTCGTAAAGTGCCCGTAACGAGAGCTGTCTGCGAAATCCGCCACGCCTAAGGTAGCGCTCGAGGTCTTCTATGATCCGCGTCTTCAGTTGACGCGCGGTAATACGCAGAACCCGCTTCAAGAGATTCAGGAAATTGTGCATGATGCATTGAACGACGAAGAAGAGCACTCGTGCGGCGTACGATCGTGTGCACGTTCGTATCTTGAACTCCTTCTTCACCCGGTAGCCGGTCTCGATCTTCCATCGTGCTCGGTAGCTCTGGGGGACCCGTTTTACGAACTCTTCCGGCGAATCGAATGCGATGCTGGTAGCGAAGAGCAGAAACTCCTTGTTCTTCGGCCCCGCGCGCTTCCGCGGATCGTACTCGCGATTGGGTATCGCAACGAGATAAAAGTCCGGACTCCGCTCATCTAGGAAGCGGTACTTGAATACCGCTGCTTCAAACCCCTGCTCTTCTTTATGCCGCTTCAGGAGCTTATTTATCCGCTTATCCGCCTCAGCAGCCATGATGAACTCAACGCCGAGTTCTGAGCACGTGGAAATCACCGCGAGATTGAAGAACTCGCGATCTGCGAAGATCGTTCCACTGCGGAGTTTCAGCGCCTGTAGCCGCAGTATAACACCCCTCACGAGCGCAGCGTAATCCTTGTTCAGCCCCGTGACGTTCACGATGTCCAGGGTATGAGCCGGGCTGCCGAGCCAGTCGAGGGTGAAATATACATACCCCCAGGACGTGCCGTTCTTCGGTTGGATCCCTCGCACGCCTTCTGCGTTCTTCTCACCACAGTAGCTCTCGTTGTGGAAGTCGATGGCAAAGTCCTGCGGCGTGTCCGGAATCTTCAGCAGCGGCAGAAAGCGGGAATTAAGCGCTCTGAAGTATGAAAGAATCCCCTCGACGCTGTTCGCACTTTTGATATAGCCGAGTACCGTATCGGCGGAAGGAACAGAAGCCTCAGGGTTCGTCCGCCGCAGCTCATTTGCCGCCGCTTCGGGCGAGTTATTCGTCGAAGTAGCCGCGTACGCCAACACGTTGAGCGTCTCTTGCAGGTTGTACTTCGCGCCGTTCGGCACCGCAATGATACCGCCATTCCAGCGTAGTAGCTCTGAGAGCATCCCCCAAAAAATCGGTAGTGCCCTCGCGAATCCCCAATTCACCCCAATTCCGGAGATAACGATTCATTTCCAAGACTCCTTGCTTTGGAGTGGTTCTTGAACTTATAAATTCCTTTCGGAAGTGGGGCTGTTCGGAAGTACTGTTATTGGGTACTTCTAGAGCGCCCCTCCTCGGCGCTTAATATCAAAAAAAATCGGCCACCTGATATAATTAACCGTTGGAAGTATTTCTATTCTTAAACTCTATTATTAGGCAACAGCAACTGTATACTTATCTCGTGGTTATGAAAACTTAATGCTTAAATAGTGAGCAATTGCCAAACATAAAGACATCCTTCTTATCCTGTGTTCACTATCGCGTTAACAGTGTATTTTTTCTGCAGTGATCGAGAAGTGTTAAGTAAACCAAAAAAGGTTACACATCGATGTATTCGTTTTTATGAGTCCTCTTTTCTTTCTTTTTCTGTAAAGGAGGATTA
>JAFGHB010000055.1 GCA_016930255.1 Methanomicrobia archaeon
AATCCTCCTTTACAGAAAAAGAAAGAAAAGAGGACTCATAAAAACGAATACATCGATGTGTAACCTTTTTTGGTTTACTTAACAAAAGTACAAATCTTTAACGCTTTCTCAGGAAATCCCCTCAATAGTTGCTTATTCTTCTCTGTGTAAATGAGCAGAGCGTTCAGCTTCTTTTTGGTGCTCCTCCAACACCAGCACATTCGTCCCTCTCTGCTCTTCTCAATAAACCAATCATCAAAATCAGGATAATCCTCCCGGATACTATCAAAAAACTCCGATCGTAGGTCCAAATTATGGATTGCCAAATGTTCCAATCGAAGATGCTCGGGAAAGTACCTTTCAACTTGCTTTAGTAAATACCCCACAATCTGGGATACTGTAAGAACTCTCTGATCCAAGCCTAACTTTAGGGCCTTTTTGTGGAGCCTCCGATCTTCAGTGACAAGAAAGCTGGCGGCATTCCTGTAGATGGAATAGAGTATCTTATTATCGATTTCATCTTGATGCCTCTGGGCCTCACCAACTACGTGCATGAAATTGTCGTCTGGATTCCTAAGATCATCGAGAATTGGATATTTTTCAAATTTCGACTCGTGAACAATTCTTCTGTGCTCGTTTGAATCCCTCCTAATATCTTCAAGTGACGCACGATGTACCAGCAGTTTTATGTCATGCTCCATGGCAATAGAATGGAGCTTCGCTACATCCGATCGAACTATTTCGTTGGATTCTCCGTATACGAAGACATTTGTATCAATTAGGATCCTCAATAGATCACCTCGCCAATTCCAAACATGCAATCTTTTTTTCTGAGATTCCACTTGATAATGGTATATCAAACATCAACATAGTATATCTCTCTTTTTGATGCCATAAGCATACTTCAAAGCCTCCCGTTCATTATAAAAGAAAGGGGCCATATATAAAACCTTCGGTTAATTTTAAACTCTCCCCTAACTGCCAATTATACATATTCTTTGATTTTCAGAGCATCAAACGATGATCGAAGCCAAAAGAGAAGCAATAGATGAATAGCGCTATAGATGATTTAACGAACCTATCCTTTATACCCCATTCCCCCACATGAACCTCCGCCCTCCTTTTGTGGGACGCTTCCGGTGCATACGCTTTTACGGATAGAAACTTTTCCTTTCACCGTTCTATCGTTACGCGCTCACCATGCCAGAAAAATAACCCGATAGCAGATACTTTTATCTGTAATCACGCCCTTTATCATTCATAATTGTGTGTGGAGTTGATGTAGAGATGGACGTGAAAGATATTCTGAAAGTGATCGCAAGCATCGTCGTCTGCCAGCTTGCCGGTATGATTGGATCAGTCGCAACGAGTGCCTCGGTCCAAACCTGGTACGTCACGCTCAATAAGCCCTTTTTCACGCCGCCCAATTGGCTCTTTGCGCCCGTGTGGCTGACGTTGTACACACTCATGGGTATTTCGCTCTTCCTCGTCTGGCGGCTCGACGTTCAGGATCGTCCCGTGCAAATTGCACTTGCGATCTTCGGTGTTCAGCTATTCCTCAACGCTTTCTGGTCGATTGCGTTCTTCGGGCTCAGATCACCGCTTGCCGGGCTTAGTGTCATTCTGATGCTCTGGATTGCGATCGCAGCGACCATCTTAAAATTCTTGCCACTCTCGAAACCTGCAGGATTACTCCTCATCCCCTATATCCTTTGGGTGACCATTGCCGCTGCGTTGAACCTCGCCATTGTGCTCTTGAATTGAGAGAAGGAGAGAGAGATTTGAAGCGACCAGAGAAACGATGATGAGGGGGAATGGCAAAGGAAAACTTCCTTTACATCCCTAATCGTCTAAGGAGGTGCTTCAGTTTTGTGATATCCTCCTTCGTAACGTCAAATTCAGCGGCGTAGGGACAGAGATGGTCCATTACAGCTTTACGGCGCGTTTCATCGTAAATTAACGGGTATAACTGGCAGCCTTCTGGTCTATACTGATATATCCTGCAACCGTCCGCTGAGAGGAAGACGCATCGTCCTGCAAGGTTCTTGAGCTGCCGTCCCCCGTCGGCTTTAATCGTAAAATCGCTCGGATCATAGCCCCGCTTCACGATCTTCGTTACGTCAAAGACCGAAAGCGGCATGCTCGTTTCGATGCAGCACCGTACGCATCTATGGGTCACACAGGGAATCCCGCTTCTCAGGAAGTGCTTAGTATGGCTGCGGCTCTTCATCGCAATAACTTTCTTCTTCTCAAATCAAATAAATGGTTTAAAAGCGTCTACTTTGGTGGGTGTGATACGCGGTAAAATAAAGGGATTTCGTCGTCTAATCAGTAACTTTGCTGGAAATCACGCCATGCTTCTTTACCTCACGATGAGTTCAGGCGTTGTTTGTACCCCTTCCCCACCACATAAACCTCTGCACTCCTTTTGCGTGAGGCTTCGGGTGCATACGCTTTTACGGAACGGAACTTCTCCTTCACGCTCTTATAAAATTCGGGGTAGTACTCGCCCTGGAAGATCTTCGTGACGAAATTCCCATTGTTCTTTACCAACGCAGTAGCAACATTGAGAGCGGCCGTGCTCAATTCACACGATCGATACTGGTCTAACTCTTTGTTACCCGACAACTGCGGCGCTACGTCTGAGATCACGACGTCTACCGCTTTTCGCTCGTGCGATGCGAGCGCCTCGTGTATAGTCGAGATTGTCTCTTCGTTGGTGATGTCTCCCTTCAGTACCACAACACCCGCTATAGGTGCCATCGACAGCAGATCCACGCTCACAACCAAACCGTGCTCACCAACCAACTCGCGTGCGATTTGTGACCAGCCGCCTGGTGCTGCGCCGAGATCCACGACAACGTCACCCGACTTGATGAGCGTGAACTTCTTGGATATCTGCAGCAGTTTGAATGCGGACCGCGACCGGTATCCCACTGTTTTCGCCTCCTTGTAAAACCGATCGTGCTTTAACTCTGCTCGTTTTACCATGTGCTTATAACCCAAAGAGGGAAAGATAAATTTAGCTTCGTCTTTAGGCCGCTGCGTCGCGTTACGTCGAGGCTATGAATTCTGAAAACGAAAGAAAAACGAATCTTATTCTCTTATTTCGCCCGTTTTACCGTTACTGCTATTTCGTCCCAGTCCTCTTTTACGCCCTTTAACACACACACCGAACCGACAATCGCTCGCCCTATAATGTTCTGTACGAACACATTCACATCCATCTCCTCTCCATCCACCACTATTACCAGGTCTACGTCTTCTCCCATTTTTGTTATCTCCTATTCTACTACACTACTTTTTACCGAAAGAACGGCTCTCGATACTTCATCGCCAACCGCAACTGGTTGAGTATGTGCTCGTCGTCCGTCCGCTCCACGGGAACGAGATTATCGTCTCGCAGCAAACAGCCTTTGAGCTTGCCATCAGACGTTATTCGTAACCGCGAGCAGTTGGCACAGAACTCCGTGTTATCGATCGGGTGCACGACCTCTACCTCCACACCGTCGACGAAATACTTCTTCCTGCGCTGCAGCCGTCGCGTCTTCACCGCAGACGCCTTCGATTTGAGTTCGTCCTCGACTTTACCGAAGTCCGCCTTGTACTGCTGCAGAGGCGAGTCAAACGAGGGAATCAACTCGATGGGCTGCAGGATCGCCGCGCCGCTACCGCCCCGTTTGTTACACGCACCGACGAACCGCATCATATCCACGAGCTCATCGTCATTTATACCCTTCAAAACGACCATATTCAGCTTGATCGGCGTGAGGCCCGCATCAATCGCGCTGTAAACGCCCTCAATCACCTGAGGGAGGTTGTTGCTTGTTCGCGTAACGAAATCGTATCGGTCCGCTTTAAGCGAATCCAAACTGACGTTCACCCTATCGAGGCCCGCCTCAGCGAGGTCGGCCGCATAGTCCTGCAGGAAGACGCCGTTGGTCGTTATCGAGATGTCATCTTCAAACGCGCGCATGCCCTGCACGATCTCCGCGAGGTCCGTACGCATCAACGGCTCGCCACCGGTTATTTTTACCTTTCGTATCCCGAAATGCGTGGACGCAACACGAGCGATCGCGATTACCATCTCGGCGCTGATTTCTTTCTTCCCGTGCCTCTCCCGTCCCTCGCCCTCGTGATGGCAATAAATGCAGTTATAGCAGCACCGGCTCGTCAGCGAGAACCGCAAGCTCCGTATCGCCCTGCCGTAATCATCGACCAATCGTTCTTGCGTTCCAGTAGCGTCCTCTCTTGTTGTCATTTCTCATATCAGCCTCAGGTGAAGATCATACTCACAACCAGCGTACTAAGCGCAATGCCCACCGCAACGCCGTAGACGCGCTTATCCCATGCTAACACTTTCCGACCGTCTAGGACGCTGATTGGAATGAGATTAAAGACGGCAAGCCAGGCATTGATCGTCATGCCGAACGTGCCGATCAAGCCGACTATGCCGTACGGAACGAGGCTGTAGAGCGCGAAGAAGAGGAACGCTAAGAGCACGTTAATCATCGGCCCTGCTACCGCTATCTTCCCGTTCTCCTCTCGCGTGAGATACGGATTGAAGATCATCACCGCGCCTGGCGCAACGAAGATAAAGCCGAGAAACGCTGTGGCTATCGCCAGGAGTAGCATATGCGGCGCCATTCTGAATTCAGACCACGCGCCGTAGCGTTGCGCGACCACTTTATGCGCGAGTTCGTGGAAGATAAAGGCAAAGCCAACGGTAACCGCGGAGATGACGAATATGGAAAACAGACTGAGCGGGTACCAGCGACGAAGAATAAGGGTGAAGGCAAAGGCTATCGCAAGCCACGCTATCACCAGATGCTTCAGTTCCGTTTCGCTCGTGCGTATCGGCATTCTTTGCTATCCGACTGGATTAGAATAGATAGCCCGGGACGGATTCGAACCGACGTCACGAGGTCCAGAGCCTCGGATGATTGACCGCTACACTACCGGGCTATTTTCTTATCTGCGGTTTCTCGTATAAAAATCTTGGATTGGAACAATCTGCGCTTTGTATTTCAAAACGAACGTGAGCACGGCGAAGAGCAGAATGACGAGCTCGATCCCACTGCCGATGATCGGGATTTCGGGCACTGCCGGTTGGGGCGCAATGACATACAGGAGTTCACCAACGTTGCCCGGCACGATCCACGTGAAGATTACGTGTAAGCCCGTCTCCGTCAAGCCGAACCAGAATTCAGGGTTATAGCTCTTCTCGATGACGGGATAGAAGAGAAACACACCGTTGTAAAACGCATCTAAAGCGATGTGGGATACCAAGAGCAGCGATGCGAAAGCGAAATAGCGGTCCGGTATCGTGCTGCCCTTTAACCTTTTGTAGGCGACCAGAACGAGCAGCGGAACCAAAAGAATAAACAGGTTGTGCAGTGTCGCCCGATGCACGCCGATGAACGAATCGAGGTCGCTGATGAGCCCGAACGGGAGCAGGAACAGTGCAGGCTTGAACTCGTCCTCTTTCAGGACGGCAGCGAGGAAGAAGAGTGTAACGGCGAGGTGGAGCCCAATGCTTGGCATGGTCTAGTGTATCTGTTGAGATTTCCCCCTTTAATTTCTTTCTGCTCCCTTATTTATGCGTGCCGTTATCAAAAATAGGGGCAAAATCACTTCTTCCGCTTCTTGCGTGTTGTTATTCCCAGTAGTACGCTCAGTATACCAATCAATGCGATTGAGCCGATGAACGTGAATACAGGGGCCTTGGCTGCTCCTCGGAGCCGCTCCCAGAAACATAGGGGGTCGTTTGCGGGTATATCGCACCAGTGCGAGATGAACGCCTGCTCGGGCACGAGATACAGTCTCATACCACTTTCGTTATACGCGCCACCCACACCGTTGGTATACAGGTTGATATTGATATTGTAGCCCCCTTCCGTACCCAGGAGTCCTGCCGTTTGCGTGCTCGCGATGAAGGTCATGTTATAATCGTCCTCAGGCGAGGTATCCGTGTGCTCCTGCGGCACCACCAGCTTGACGTGATAGCCGTCTTCAGAGCCCGAATAGGCTGCGGCGTTCGCTACCAGTACGGTTACCAGCGCGACTATACCGAGGAGTATTCCGATCCGTTCTCTCTTCATTCCAGACTCACCCCCGCGGTTCTGAAGTACCGCACGACCGTTTCGTTCTCCAGATCCACGATCACGAGCAGTCCTCGACCATCCGTGTAGTCGATCTGGTACAATGTCGTGTTCGGTAGGTTGCTGTAGATCACCGGATACGTCTGCGCTAGTTCCGTGAGGTTCGCAGGCGGTAAGGCCGTGATCTCGTAGTGATACTCAGGATTCTCGGCGATGAACGCGCTCACCTCCGGCTCCTGCGCGGCGATGGCGAGCACTTCATCCTCTACAGCCTGCGCTGCTCCTTGCAGTCCTTCGTGCTCCGCTGATGAAGGCGAGCCGTCGTCCGTAATACAGCCTCCGCTGTACGTCATCACGGCGATGAGTGCTACAATGACCGGCATGCGGTGCTTCGTCGTCATCTCCCTTCCCTTCTCTTCTCTTCCCTTCTCTTCTCGTACCTTACGCCGCTTACGCGGTAAACTTGATCACGTCGCCAGCCGGCACATTGTCGCCAAAGGTCACGTCTGCCGCCGCAAAGGTCGCCGAATCCACATCGATCTCGATCACCATCTGATACATATTGCCGGGAATCAACCGCAGCTCCTGGACCGCGCCGAGCGGGATGTTGAAGACGCCGTCGAATAAGCAGTCGTCAAAAATGCTCTGCCAGACCGGGTTCCCCAGCGTGTCGTTGATCGTCACCTTCAAGCTCCCTGTCTGGATCGGATTGCCCGCAGTATCCGTCAGCTTGCCCTGCAGCGTCACAATGGTCGGCTGCGGCAGGTACTTTAATGGATACTCAACACCGTAATAGACGAAGGCTTTTTTATCCCCGCGTAAGCCACCAATGACGAGGTCGGTGTAGCCGTCGCCGTTCAGATCACCGGCATTCGCTACTGCATAACCGAAGTGCCATGCACCGATATGGTCGGTGATGCTCAGGTCCGAGGTGCCGTCGAAGCCTGGGCCGCCGTAATAGACGTAGGCTTTGCTTCGGCCGTGACCGAGTGTCCCGATGACGAGGTCGGCATAGCCGTCGTTGTTCAGATCACCGGCATTCGCTACTGAAACACCGAAGTAAACCATCAAGTCCCATTCGTCGGTATGGTCGGTGATGTTTACGTCAGAGAAGCCATCGAATGAGGGCCCGCCGAAGTAAACGAAGGCTTTGGCCGCGCCCCATGCGCCAATGATGAGGTCGGCGTAGCCGTCATTGTTCAGATCACCGGCATTCGCTACCGAACAACCGAAGTCGTCTTCCCCGATGTGGTCGGTGATGTTGACATCCGAGAGGCCGTCGAAGTCGGGCCCGCCAAAGTAGACGAATGCTTTTCGCGTTAATCCCCATGTCCCGATGACGAGGTCGGCGTAGCCGTCGGCGTTCAGATCACCCGCGTTCGCTACAGATCCACCGAAGCCATTTTCTGTGGGGTGGTCGTCAATGGTAACGTTAGAGAAGCCGTCGACGCCGTCGAAGCCGGACCCACCAAAATAGACAAAGGTCTTGTTCGTATAGCCTGTGCCAATGACGAGGTCGGTAATGCTGTCGCCGTTCAGATCACCGGCGTTCGCTACTGACTCACCGAAGCCCATTTCGTCGGTATGGTCGGTGATATTCACGTCAGAGAGGCCATCGAATGAGGGCCCGCCGAAGTACACGAAGGCCTTGTTCGTATTTGCGCCAATGACGAGATCGGCATAACCGTCCCTATTCAGATCACCGGCGTTCGCTACTGACTCACCGAAGTTCCCTTCTCCGGTGTGGTCGGTGATATTCACGTCCGAGGTGCCATCGAATAAGGGCCCGCCGAAGTAGACGAACGCTTTGTTAGCACCATCGAATGTGCCAATGACGAGATCGGTATAGCCGTCGCCGTTCAGATCACCAGCATTCGCTACTGCCTTTCCGAAGCAAGCTTCCCCGGTGTGGTCGGTGATGTCGACGTCGGAGAAGCCGTCGAAGGGCATGCCGCTGACCATGCCCGTACCGGCTGCCATCGCCGCGAGGACGATGAGCAGCATAAAAATCTTTATCGGTTTCATTTTTTAGTGTGTCAATTAAACCTCCTGTACCCAATGTATTCAGGTAGGTATTTAAAGATTTATGCAAGGAAAATTATTTTCTAATAAAATCGACGAGAACTAAAAAGAAGCAGTCCTAGACAGAACCCGCAGCGGTACTCTGCGTCCCTGAATATAGAGCACGCACTACTTCTACCTGTAGTCGCTGCTCTTGCTCACTCACGCACTCTCCAGCAGGCAGGCAGCTCGGTGGTCACCGAGCTTCTCGTGCCTCTCTCTACTTACCGGGTTCGTAACTATTTCTTGAGCGAGCTTTCCAGGAAGTCGCCGATGAAGGTGCCGATGATGAAGATGATCACCAGGATGACGACGCTGATGAAGATGCCAATGACGCTCCCGGCGAAGAGGACGAGCCCGCCGCCGAGACCCCCGAGATAACTGCCCACGAAGAACGCGATGAGTCCGAAGACGATGCCGAGAATGACGCCGTAGATCGTCCCTTTCTTGAGCAGCGCCATGCGATCTTCCTTACCCGGGTTCGCGTAGCCGTACACCAATCCGACAATAAACGCCAACAGTTCTAACCACATTTCTTTTCCACCTCCTACTATATATTCCAAGAGGTGAAGGGTATATATAAGCGTTTCGATAAGCTCGTCCGGAGTTTCTTCGCTTTTCTATATTTGAAATGCCCTAACTGCTTTGACTTTAACTCTCTTCTTCACAGCAAAGCACTTTTACAAAAAGACTCAAGGGAACTCCAGTGAAACAGTGACCGCAAAGCTTAAATCTACCCTTATCGTTCTGATTGTTCAGTCAGACGTATCAGGATTAACAAGGTTGAAGGTGGAGAGGAAAGATGAAAATTAAAGGAAGAAGAGATTGGGAGTTCGCGATCTTTATCGTCATGATCGCGCTTGTGGCCTTGAACGTGAGTATAGGGTGCGCGTCCGCAGCAACAACGCATTATGTTATCAAAGTTGCCGATGGCGGCCCGGGCACCCTCCGCCAAGCCATGCTCGAGGCGAGTAGCGGTGACACCATTACCTTCGATCCAGCAATTTTTCTTCCAGCAAGCCCTGCGACTATACGTCTTGCTAGCGAGCTCCCCGAACTTAGCCCGGGGAACATTACAATCGACGCGAGCAGTGCAGGGGTAATCCTGGACGGAGTGGACATCTCGTCTGGAAGTGGCTTAAGTATCCATTCAGACCATAATGTAGTCAAAGGGCTACATATTCTCCGTTTTCCGTGGTACGGAGTGCAAATAATAGATGGAGCATATAACACCCTCTCAGAAAACAGTGCCTCTAACAATAGTAACGGCATCTCCCTCCAATCTTCGAGCAACAATACTATTACCAGTAATTATGTCTACAACAATGGTGTGGGTATCTCCCTCGACTCTTCGAGCAACAATACTATTACCAGTAATTATGTCTACAACAACAGCTACGGCATCTCCCTCGGTTCTTCGAGTAACTGCAACACCCTTTATGATAACGACCTATTCAACCAAATCACGGGCATCTATTTCCATTCATCAAACAATAACGAGATTATCGCTAATCAGGTACGCTACAACGGCGACGGCATCCTCATCGACGCTTCGAGCAACAATACTATCTCCGGCAATACTGCTTACAACAACAGCTATAGTGCCATCAACCTCCGCCTTTCGAGTAGCAATAATACCCTTTACGGTAATACCTTCTTCAACAATACCAATGGCTTCCTTATCACCCTCTCAAACAACAACGAGGTTAGCGCTAATCAGGTACGCTACAGCTGGTGGGGCATCTATCTCTACTCGTCAAGCAATAACACGGTCTACAACAACTATTTCGAGAATACAAAAAACGCTTGGGATAACGGCACTAACCTCTGGAACCTCACCAACAGCACAGGACCAAACATCATAGGCGGACCGTATCTCGGCGGGAACTACTGGAGCGATTACGCCGGAAGCTATACCAACGGAGATGGATTCGGTGATACTATGCTTCCGTACAATTCTTCAGGGAACATACAAAATGGCGGGGATTGGCTGCCACTGGTAAAACCTGCGGCACCCATCTTTGACACCGGCCAGGGTACGTACCCGAGCATCTCCGGCACGCATAACGGCACCATCACACCCTCATACGATATTAACGTTAGCAAACTCTACACCTACTCCTGTCCCGGGACAGGCGGCCATACTGAATACGTAAGAATCTGGAACATCACCGGCTGGAACGTAACGGCAACGTGGAACGGTTACACCGGCGACTGGTGCAATCTAACCTTTGATGAGCCGTTTATCCTCTCTGCGGGCACCACGTACAATTACACCATCATCACCGGCTCGTATCCGCAGATCGTCCATGAGAGAACCCGAGAAACGGCCCACGGCTGGATCAACTGCACGGAGTTCGTGGATGCGAACGGGAAGGAACATTATGACTGGATACCCGCGATAAGGTTAGAAGTGGAAGAGATAAAGATCGGCATCGTGGCGCCCCTGACGGGTGGGATGAACATAACCGGTACTGATATGTGGCGGGGTGCGGTACTGGCGGCAGAGGAGATCAACGCCATGGGCGGAGTCAACGTCAATGGCGTTCCTAGGAGGATCAGACTCGTTCAGGGCAATACGGATTCGAGCGCAGAAGGCGGTATCGAAGCCGTAACGAAGCTCATTACGGAAGATAAGGTTAACCTCCTCGTGGGCGGCTATTCCAGCAATGTGACGTATGCTGATTCAGTTGTGGCGGTAAACTATCACGTGCCCTTCATCATCACCGGGGCTTCTGCTCCGGTTGTCACGAGAAGGACAGATATTGATACGAGCTACCTCTTCCATCACTGCCCGACAACCGATGATTTACCGAACTCAACGTTGCTCTTTGTGGACGAAATCATCAAACCAGCGATCTATGCACGATGCAATTTCTCAGTCGAGCGACCGCTGAGACTGGCGGTGCTCTACCAGGACAGTCTATATGGCCAGAGTGTTTATGATGGTATCAATAAGACGATTGCACACCACAACCTCAGCATGGAAGTAGTTGCAGCGGAAAAATTCACTGTGGGTGAGACAAATTATACAGCCGTCCTAACCACACTGAAGGCCGCGGGACCCGATGTGCTCTATCCTACTGCCTTTGTCACCGAGCAGAGTCAGATCGTTACCCAGGGTCGGCGGGATGTGGGGTTGAACATTACGTATCTCTCAATGGAGAATAACGATGAGCCGGGCTACTATACCGGCGTGGGGAGCTGGGGGGACTACACGATACAGGAGAGCAGATTCAGTCCTTATGCGATTCCTACGGGGCCGATCCATACCGCAGTGGTGAACTTCAGGGAAGACTATGAGACCCGATGGGGTACAGCACCGGGTATGGTTGGTGCATCCACCTATGAGGGCGTTTATATCGCAGCAGAAGCGATTGAGCATGCAGGCACCGTGGATAAAGCAGCGGTCAGGGAAGCACTGGCTGAAATTGAGATGCCTCAGTTGATAGAGCTGATGAAGGAGGATGTGATCACCTTCTCGCCGGATTACCGGGAGAGCAAGTTCGAGCTGTATATGCAGCAATTGATCTGGAACGAGACAGCAGGCGAAACGAGGCCGAAGATCGTCTGGCCTGGGAGTGTAAATGAGACGGATTTTGTGCTGCCGGATTGGTACGAGCCCGGAAGTCCATAATCCTCCTTATTTTGACTTCTTTTTCAGCGCTTGCACTGGTGAAGACACGAATACGTGAAGTTATGGATCAGTATTGGTGGAATGTAACAGCTAGTGGGGAAGGAGGCCAAGGCGACTAACATTACTTCTCAGTTTCGGAAACGTTCAATCGAAAATAAAGCGAAACCAACGATTACACCATCATCACAGGCCCATCTCTGCAGATAGCCCATAAAAGAGAATTCAATGCCACCGGGGGAACGATCACGTGCGCCGAGTTCACGGCTGTGAACGGTTCATCCATTACGAAGGGATCCCGGCAATAAGGCTGGAATGACTTAATACGGGATAAATGAAGAAGGGGACTAGCTTTTTCCCTTTTTTGCTTTTATCTCTTTTCCAGCGAGTTCTTTTCTAAAGAGAGCTTCACTTTCTCCTCGATTATCCTGTCTGAATCGCGCATCGCGCTCGCGGTATCACCGAAATGCGCTTTCGCAGCTCGCAGCTCCTCGATGATTGCCGCCTCGTTTCCTTCAGATACCAGCTCGGCGAACCTCGTGGCACTCGCTATAAAGGCCTTATGTACCCCGTTCATCTCGAAATTCGTCTGGATCTGCGCGTAGAGGTATGGATCTTGATGCAAGAGCCGGCCCACGAAATCCAGCACGACCGCGTACATCGGCCCCATGAGGTGCCGTGCCCGGTCGACATCGAACTCGAGATCCTTCAACGCGAAGCCAAAGGAAAAGAGGACAAAATGCGGCAGGCCCTGGATGATCGTCATCGTCTCATCGTGCTCCTCGGCGGTTAATACCTCGAGCTTCGCGCCGTTTCGCTTGAAAAGCTCGTAGACTGCCTCATAGAGCGGCCCCGTACGAACGGGCACGAATACGACCGGCATACCGCGTAAACTCCTCGTCGAAGGCCCGAATAACGGGTGCGTCCCTAATACTTCCACGGTACTCGACGTACAGCGCTCCATCATCGCCACAGGCCCTCGTTTCACGGAGGTTACGTCCATCAGCAGCGAGCCTGCATGCAGTGCAGGCCCCACGCGCTCGATCACCCGTTCCGTCACGTCGATCGGCACCGAGACGAGCACTATATCAGTATCCGCAAACTCCTCTTTGAGCGTACCCGGGTCGGTCGTCAACAGATCGATCGTTGAAAAAGCAACACCGAGTTTGTTTGCTACGAGTTCTGTTTTATCGCTTCGACCCACGATTCGCACGTCAAGGTCGTTATCCTTGAAAAATTGGGCGAACCATGCCCCCATGCCGCCTGCGCCGCCGAGTATCGTTATCCGCATATTAACTCGCCCTCTCTGTCATATCTGGTTACGTACGCACAGTCCTCCTTCCTTATTAGGCGATGCTTCCTAGTATGAGCGCCAGGAATGAGATGAGGTAAATGGTGTAAAAACTGCCAATGCCGCCGAGATTGAAGAACGCGCTTCCTACTTTTTCCCGGGGCAGTGTGACCAAAGCGATCAGCATTCCTAGCAGGATCCCCACGACCGCGGGCACAAAGATCAATACCTCCGCTATAAGCCTGAGTGGCAGTTCAGACGGCGCGAGAATAAACCCCAGTGGAATCGCAAAGAGGCCCACATAGTTCGGGATGACGATGCCGACGCCGCCTTTCACTTCCGACACCATATAAACAATGAGCGTCATGAGTATGGTCGCCATGGTCACTTCCAGTAGTGGTAGTGCCTCGCCACCGGGCTGATTGAAGGAGAGCAGCAGATAGATCGAGAACAAGAGCGGTATAATGAAACCGCCCAGATTCAGCGTTATGTGCGTCTTATAGCACTTTTCAGTGTCGGCATGCAGTTCCTCTGCGACGGCTACGCCATACAGTTCACCGATACAGCGCGCTTCGGTCTCGCTATACTCCGGCTTTCTGGTTCGTACCGTCTGTATCGGGATCTCAATAAGGCTCGTCAGCAGCATCGCAAGAACGACAATAAAGAAGCTCGTATTTCTCCCAAAGCCCTCAGTACAGCACAGAAAAACGGTTGGTATAAGCAACAGTCCATAGAACACAAGGGGCTTCGCCTGCGGCTTGTTTACTATTTTTCTCATCTTTTTAAAAGGTTGCTACACATTGCTATATAAAGCATACGCTTTGACCTATCTGAAATGCTCGACCACACGGTGCGAACAAAGCTAGAGGATTTGAGAAGGAGCTTAAGAGAAAGAGGGAAGGTACTCGTTGCGTTCTCCGGCGGTGTTGATAGCGGCGTATTGGTGCACATCGCCCACGACGTATTGGGCAAAGACCGCGTGCTGGCGGTAACGATAGCCAGTGAGCTCCTTCCACAGCGTGATTTGGAGCAGGTGAAGCGTTTCGTGACCAACGCAGGAATCACGCATAAGATCGTGCCGTTTCGATGGCAGCAGAACGAGGCTTTCGTTAAGAATCCGCACGACCGCTGTTATTATTGCAAACGGGAATATGCAAAGCTCTTAAAGGATCTTGCGACTGAAGAGGGCATAAAAACCATTGCGGAAGGTGTTACCATCTCGGACTTCGATGAATACCGGCCAGGTTTTCTCGCGGCCAAAGAGGGTGGTTTATGGCACCCTCTTGCCGAAGCGGGCATAACGAAGCCAGAGGTGCGGCAGATAGCGAAAGAGCTCAAGCTCCCGTTTTGGGATAAGCCCTCTTCGCCTTGCTTAGCGACACGAGTCGAATACGGCGAGCGGCTAACGAAGGAGAAACTGGCGATGATAGAAGCGGCAGAGGTGTTCTTGAAGAATGATTTAGGGCTAAAGCAACTCAGGATTCGACTGCATCGTGGTGGCCTGGCGAGGATCGAGGTTGCGAAAGAGGAGCTGGACACCTTGTGCGATATGACGCTGCTCGAAGCAGTCTCGCGGCAACTAAAAGCACTCGGGTTCACGTACGTCACGCTCGATCTCGAAGGCTACCGGAGCGGAAGTATGGATGTCAGGATTTAATCAGTATCGAGCGATATTAATGCACTGTTTTCGTTCGTCTTTGCTATAATCTTACCGATGACCAAACCCTTAACCGCTTCCCTCGTCTTATTAGTTGTTATTGTCTCTAACGTTTCATTAAGGGCCTGAAATACAGAAACTACTATATTCTGGAGTGCGGTGACCTTCGCCTCATTCAAATCTATCGGTATTTTTATTCTCTCCATTCCTAGTGATGCTAATAGCCCGCAATACTTGGCTTGTTTTCTCTCGTCAAGGAACACCCGCTCTTTTCCATCTGTCAGTTGCCAGCCAGTCAGGGTCTTCTCAATCCGTGCTTCTCGTTTGAATTTCGGTAACATCAGCTTCTTGGACTCCCCCATGCTATCAAAGAAGTTTTTGAGGATGTCTTCGCCGCCTAAAGAATCCAGCGCTCTTTTAACAAGCAGATCAACTTCTGAATATTTCTTCTTCTTGTTCTTGTTTCCCGAAACGCTTTTCGCCTTCTCTATCCTCGACCTCACCAAATCCACAACCGCTTTGTAAACTTCCAACTGCTCTGCTTCCGTTAAGCCCAAAATCGCAAATACCGCTTCGTCAAGCTCTCTTCTATCTGGCTTGACTTTATCGAGCGACACTTCTTCGGATGTTTCAGCTCCGAGTTCTTCGAAGACAGAACTAATTTCTCTCTGTAAAAGGCTGTCAAACGCTTCTGAAAGTTTTTGGAGTTGGGGTTTTGCAATTTTAGAAGGATCTAGCGTTAATAATGATTCTACCATCTTTACATCCAAGTCTAAAGGACCTCCTCCACCACCGGGTAATCTTCCCCCAATTTCGGTGGTGACAATCATAAGAGATGAGTTTAAAATTGCACAAAGTGGTTTTGAGATTTCTCTTGCAATGGGGGTGATTCCATAAAGGTTTTTGTTGAGTGTTAAGTAAACCAAAAAAGGTTACACATCGATGTATTCGTTTTTATGAGTCCTCTTTTCTTTCTTTTTCTGTAAAGGAGGATTA
>JAFGHB010000056.1 GCA_016930255.1 Methanomicrobia archaeon
ATGGTTCAACACTAAAAGGTATCATAGAGGGATCAAAGCCATACCAGCATCACTTTATACCGGGTAGTTTCAAAGTTTACTTAACAACTTTCAAAGTTTCTGATGATGCCCGGGGATTTAAGTTAGGAGAACTCCTCCTCAAGATGTGTTTTGACTTTTGCTCAAAAAATGGTTTTTCCGTTGCATATGTAACAATATTCGGAGACAAGATCCAATTAAGGAAGTTACTTGAAGACTTTGGTTTTGCGATAGCTGGGAAAAAATCGAGAACAGGAGAGATTATTTACGCTAAGGATTTTATTACACCTCAATTATTGAATGAGATGCACCCCTTCGTATATTGTAAAAGGTTTTTTCCAAGTTTCTATGATGGAGATATTGTTAGGAAGTTTGTTGTTCCAATACGGCCAGAGTTCCATGATAGACTGTTCAGTGATGTTCAGGGACGTCAAACGTTCCTCGACGAGTTTTGGGATATGATTGTTGAGCAAAACACCATTAAGAAGGCCTATGTTTGCAACTCGCGAATTACAACAATTCAGTCTGGAGATATTCTTTTATTCTATCGCTCTAGACGGAAACAAGGCATCACCGGAATTGGAGTTGTAGAATCGGTTTTACGGTATCCTTCTTCATTTGACGAATTGGTTGCGTTTATCGGTCTAAGATCTGTCTATTCCACGAATGAGTTACGACAACTTCATGAGAACGGTGCGTTAGCGATTCTTTTTAGATATGCGGGCCAATTACCTACTCTAATAAGCCGAGAAAGACTCTTGGAACTCGGAGCTTTAACCGGACCACCACAAAGCATATTAACTATGGATAACGTTTCATACAAACGAGTGAAGGAGAACGTCAAAAGATGGTTGATATGATCCTCTCTGTGAAGTCGGAGTATGCTGATAGGATCCTTGACGGGGTAAAGCGTTTTGAGTTCAGGACGCAAAGACCTCGACGTCAAGTTTCTCGCGTTTACATCTATGCAACTTCCCCAAGAAAAAGAATTGTTGGGTGTTTTCGATTAATCCGAGTCCTCAGTGGTTCGCCAGAAGAGATTTGGGAAACGTGTGGAAATCACGGTGGAATTGAAAAAGAAAAATTTTTCTCTTTCTTTGGGAATAGCGAGATGATATATGGGTTTGAGGTTGGTTACATTGAGCGTTTCAACCCGCCAATTGACCCGTTTAAGATGAATTGCGATTTTAGGGCACCTCAAAGCTTTGCTTATGTTTACGACATTGATGAAATCGGCCTGAACGGAGAATCTTTACCCCTTCAAATTTCGAAATAGATAGGAATACTGAAAGGGCGTAGCATACCTCTAAACTTTGCTTTGAACATTAAACACTTAAGGAATCGTCATCCCAAAACGCTATCTCAAGGAACGATCTTCCAAATCGCAAATATCCCGGCGAAGAGCGTTGTAACGAGAATAACCCGTTTCAACTTCTCTGGGTCGATGAATTTCAAAACGCAGGTACCCGCACCAAAGGCGAGAAGGAGGAACGGTATGGAATACACGAGGAGTTTGAGGATCTTCACGGTGACATAGCCCGAAACGGAAAACGAGGCCAGCGTAATGAAATCGATCACTATGAGGTACGTAATCATGCACCGTCGTATGAAGTCAGCATCATATCCTTGATTCACCAACCCCAGCACAATGTGCGGCCCATTAATGCCCGTGAGCACGCCCATCGCACCGCTCAGAAATCCGAGCGTCGTAAAAAACGGGTGCTCTCGCTTCGTTTTGAACGTGATATTCGCGAGAAAGAGGAGGGAAAACGTTAACACGCTTACGCCGATGATCAACCCCACGAGCATTTGCGATAACCACCCGAACAACAGTATCCCGGCGATTATACCCGCAATACCACCGATGAAAATCGGCTTCTCGTCGAAGTTCAATTTCTCTTTGAGGATGAAGATCACCCCGATGGCGCTCTCCAGGAGAATGACAAACACGACCACCTGCTTCGGCGCTAAAAAGAGCGCAAGTAAGGGCGCGATGAGCATCGTGGAGCCGAAGCCGGTGACGACGCGTACGGTAAACCCGGCGAAGACGAGTAACCCGATCAGGAGGTAAAACTGAAGGTCCCACATTTCTGCTCGCTCTGCATTCGTTACTTTAGTTTAGCAGTTCAGCTTGGAGATTGGACGTTCATTTCATACCAGCTCAGCATGAGGGTTCAGGCGCTTACTCACCTCAACCCCGCAACTGCTTCATCTTCTGTTTGCTTCGCTCGATGTAGTGCGGTGCTCCTATTTCCCAGCGGTTCCATAACGCGCCATCTATGCTTCTGATGCCGTCAAGCGATATCTCACGCGCCTCTTCTAGAGTGTCACCAATGCCCACGGTGCAGACCGTTCGCGATCCGAGCGCATACAACTCGCCATTATCCCGTACCTCCATCGAGCCCGGATAGACACGCAAATTATCGCCGTATTTATCCGCCAACGCATATGCACCGCTCAAATCCACCTTCCGGGAGCCGCTGTGAGTCCTGCGGTAATCGCCATAGTCCAGCGGCACGGCATATGTCACCACCGACGCTTTCGGTAAGCATTCGACCCGTGATAGCGTGCCTTCGATCATACGGAAGCAGATGTCCACGAAATCGCTCTTCAGCACGGGCAGGATGTTCATGATCTCCGGGTCGCCCGGCCGGCTATTGATCTCCAGAATCTTCGCGCCCGCGCGCGTGTGCATAAAGGCGACGTAAAACGGAATGCCCCGTAATCCATCATTCTCCGCCCCGCCGCTCAGTTCGTCAAACAGTCGCTGAACCAATTTCTCCTCCGCTTCTCGATCCTGCCGGGTAACAAACGGCAGCCAATCTTCCTTAGCCTTATAAGAGCCCATTCCGCCGGTGTTAGGCCCGATATCCGCATCAAACGCGCGTTTGTAATCCCTCGTGTCCGGCAGAGCTGCGATTCGTTTACCGTCGCAGAACGCCTGGAAACTCGACTCTTCGCCCTCCACTTTCTCCTCTACGAGCACGTCACTACCGCTCTCGAAGATCGACCAGAAATGCTCGAAGAGCTGCTCCCGGGTATTGAAGTGATCGCCCCAGACACCGACGCCCTTGCCCGCGGTCGGCCTGTCCGGCTTGACCGCAACCTCATCCCCAATCTCATCCAAAAAGCTCCAGACCGCGGCCTTCACGTCGCTTACGTCGTTGTAATCGGTGCACTGGAACACTTTGAAGCGCGGATTCGCCTCGGGACAGCATTTCTCGATCAGATACCGCTGCCCGACTTTGCTCTCTTCGATCGCATATTGCTGCGTGGGACAGATCATGGGCACGCCGGTCTTACGCTCCACGAGGTCGCGCACGCCCGCGATTATCGGCTTCTCGGGACCGCAGATGCCGAAATTAATCGCAGCCTTGTTCGCCTCCACGAAGTCGCAGATCTTTTCCACATCCAGGTCCGGAACGACCACGTGCTTCTCCGCATGCGCGACGTTAAACGGATTCTGCTGCTTGTCCGCGACGAATAACCGCACGTCGTACTCGTCGCTTCGACACAGCGCATCGATCATCGCAGCCGCTCTCGAACCGTACGAAATGACTAAAATCCCTACTTTCTCGCCTTCGCCACTCATGGTTTATTTATATGTGGCAAGGGTCAAAGAATAAGTAACTGAAACTCGAAAGAGGAGTGAATAGGAAATAAAGAGGATATTAAAATGAGTGGAAGTATGGAAATACCACCTCAAGTGCAAAACATGCTTGCGCAGCTCCAGCAGCTAAGGACTCAGATGGATGCGTTGGGACGGCAGAAGCTACAGGTAGAAGCCATGCTACGCGATGCGGAAAATGCACTGGAGGAATTGGAGAAGGTTGATGCCGATGCGCTGGTTTACAAGAACGTTGGCGAATTAATGATAAAAGCAAGCAAGGACGAGGTAAAAGAGGAGTTGGCAGAGAAGAAGGAGACCTACGGCCTGAGACAGAAGACCCTTGAACGCCAGGAGGAGCGAGGCCAGAAGCGATACCAGCAGTTACAGCAGCAGTTGCAAGAGGCATTGGGCGGCGTTACGCAGCAGCCGACGAGCTCGGCATAATCCAATCACCGACGAGGCTTACATTTTTCCGCTCTCACTTCAGTTCCATTTATGGTATGGAGCTTATGCATATACTTTTAAGGCAAAAGAGGTAGCTTAAAAATGGATATCCCGCTTGAAAAAATTCGAGAGGATGTATGGGAAGTCCCCCAGACATTTAGAGATTATATGCGCGCGCCAGCGCGGATATACGCTGCAGAAGCGCTTTTAGAGAAGATGCGACGTGATCTCACGCTGCAACAGACGATCACAGTCGCTTCGCTGCCCGGCATTGAGAAATATTCGCTGGTTATGCCCGACGGCCACCAAGGCTATGGCTTTCCAATCGGCGGCGTAGCGGCTACCGACTTCGAGGAAGGCGTTATATCGCCCGGTGGTGTCGGCTACGACATCAACTGCGGCGTGCGACTCATTCGAACGAATCTGCGCGAGAGCGATGTCAGACCGCATCTGTCTGAGATAGTCGATGGGCTGTTTGAGTATATCCCCTCAGGACTTGGGCTATCGGGAAAGGTGCGCTTGTCATTCAGCCAGTTGGAGGAGGTGCTTCGTGGCGGTACGGAGTGGTGCATTGAGAACGGCTACGGTTGGGAGGAAGATGTCGAGCGAACAGAGGAAGGCGGACGATTAAAAGCAGCCAACCCCGATAAGATCGATGAGAAATCAAAGCAGCGAGGTGCGCCACAGCTCGGCACACTCGGCTCGGGCAATCATTTCCTGGAAGTGCAGGTCGTGGACGAAATCTTTGACGAACGGCTCGCAAAGGCCTTTGGGATCGAGGAGAAGGGGCAAGTAACGGTTTTGGTGCATACCGGCGGTCGAGGCTTTTCACACGGCGTGTGCACTTACTATCTGCGAAAATTCGAACGCGAGATGCGGAACGATCCCGTATTGGCACGGATACTCGATTTAGAGCGGGAATTGGCGTGCGCGTATTTAAAGAGTCGCACGGGCATGGATTATTTTGAATCGATGTGCTCCTGCGCGAACTACGCGTTTGCGAACCGTCAGCTCGCAATGCACTGGGTACGAGAGGTGTTTGAAGACACGCTGGGCAGGAAAGCGGAGGAGATGGAGATGCGGATGGTCTACGATATCGCACACAACATCGCGAAAGAGGAGGAGCACGTAATCGAGGGCAAACGGAAGAAGTTATGTGTGCATCGTAAAGGCGCGACGAGAGCGTTCCCGGCCGGTGACGAGCGATTGCCGCCCATTTACCGCAGCGTTGGTCAGCCCGTGCTGATTCCCGGCTCGATGGGCACCCGCAGCTTTTTGGCCGTGGGCACCGAGACAGCCAAGGACGAAACGTTCGGAAGCTGCGCTCATGGTTCCGGCAGAGAGATGAGCAGGACCGCGGCAATGCGGCAATATCGGGGCAGTGACGTGAAAGCAGCATTAGCGCAGAAGAACATACTCGTGAAAGCGCGCGAGCGCACCAAGGGAGACGTGCGGAAGAAGCGCGGCGTTCCGTTTGACAAGTACGGTGAGCTGGCCGAGGAAGTATCCGCAGCGTACAAAGATCCTGAGGTAGTCGTTCAGAGTTGCGAGACGTCGGGGATAGCGAAGAAAGTGGCAGCGTTCAGAGCGATAGCGGTAATAAAAGGCTGATGCGGATAACAATAAGCGGTCTTCCGGGCAGTGGCACCACCACGGTCGCGAAATTATTGGCAAAGGAGCTCTCGATGGAGCTCATTTCCGCTGGCGAGCTGTTCCGTGCAATGGCGAAGGAGAAGAGCTTGCAGTTGGGGCAGTTCAGTGAGCTGGCGGAGGCGAACGACGATTACGACCGCTGGATCGACGGGCAGCAGGGCGCAGAGGCGCTGAAGCGCGAGAATGTCATCGCTGAAGGCCGGCTCTCCGGGTTCTTCGTGCCGACCGCCGAGTTGAAGATATGGCTGAAGGCGCCGCTGGAAATACGGGCAAAGCGCGTTGTAGGTCGCGAACGAATAGCGTACGACGATGCGCTGATGGCGATGAAAGAGCGCGAGCAGTCGGAGCATACACGCTACGAGCAGTATTACGGGATAGATCTGGACGACCTGTCCATTTACGATCTGATAATCGATTCTTCACGGTGGCGTGAGCACGATATCGTGAAACTGATCCTGGTGGCGAAAGAGGGTGTGAAGTGAGCTTATTGACTCAAGATCAACTCCGAGTCTAAGAGTAGGGTTACGAGTAAGAGCTTCGAGACTGTCGAGATTGCGGTAAGCGCAAAAGGGGTGAGGAGCGGTTAGAATAAACCGTAAACCCTAACCATTGCTTTGCCCTCAGGCATATCTACTGAAATATCTCGTGAAGGTTTTAAAGGATTATCTTTATATTTCCATTCTTGTGTACTTTTGTCCCCCTGATTCCAGTAAACCCCTGATGGCCAACGTTCAGGGATTTCGCGATTGAAAAAGACTGCTGTGCCAAAAACAAGACATTTCCACTGCTTCGATGCACCAGCAAAACCGTGTCTCGCGAAATATGATTCACCGCAAGGCCCTTCACCTTTGGGATAGAAACAATGAACAAGATTTAAAACAACATCCACATCTGAATTGCGAAGATTTTTGTGCCTTAGCCCATAAGTGTCATAGCAGACACACATGAAATATTTGGTACCATTCAGCTCGAAAATACGAGATTTGCCCTCCTCGTGGGATGAATAATTCTCGGCACGTTTAACAAGGTCTTTCTCTTGTGGCGCCGGATAAAACTTTCGTCCTATAGCTTCAATGCCGCTTTTACTAACTGCAATACCTATTTGATCGTGAGCATACCCTTCTATGTCAACGCCCCCATCTATGCCTACGCAAACAATGATGTGCTCCTTAATCTTTCCAAGAATATCTTTTATCCGCTTTTCCACCCGAGCATATATCGCGCTTGGCTTATCTCTATCGGTGCAAAACCACCCACCAGGAAATAAAATAACTCCATCTCCAGACGTTTCTTCTGTAATACGATCTACAATTTGAAATAGCGCTTCCATCCGCCCATCATTTGAATAGTCCTTATCACTACCGGATTGGAGGACAACAGTTGCCACCCAGCCATTCAACTCTTTTCTTCGGCATTCGATAATATTCTTGAATCTTGCAACGTCATCAGAATTATCTGGATCTAAGCTGCACCATTGCATCTCCTTCGAGTAAAGTCTTACTGTTGGTTCTATATTCCCGGTTAACTCCGGTAGAAAATCTCTTAGCGCGTCATACCACGCACGCTGTTCATCCCGGTAAATAGGTTCGGGATCGTGTGCTGTGGTTTCATCACAAGTAGAAATCCATTGTGCCAACGAAAAGCCCGATTTAGATCTGTATGGGTAGCTAAGCAGAGCTATTTTTCGTGGAATTGTGAAATGTTGGGATTCATCAAATTCCACAACAAATCCCGGATTCGGAATGAAATAATCGCAGTTTGGAAGCATGTCCTTATAAACAAAGTCTTTATTTCCCCTATAATTCTGAAGATTTACGAATATTCTTTTGAGATCTTCATAATATAGGTTATCTCTAAAATCTTCTGGTTTTGTGTCTGCATTAAATTTTGGATTTTTTTTTACATCTCCATAAAGCTTTTTGAGCATTGTTTCAACCGTATTTTTACACTCAGGGCATCTTTCGTTGTGTTCTTTTTCTATTGTCTTGATGACTTTATTTGGAGAAGATTTTGACTTACCCTCTGTTCTTGTTGTTTCTGTCAAGGTGTTTCGCTTGATATCAAACCCTAATCCCTTTAGAAAATTATTTGTTTCCTGACCGCCGTTAAACTCAGAAGGACTAAGCTCTTCCCCATTAACGAACTTATTGGCTAAAGATATTACATATTTCGGTGGATAGCGTCTCCCGTTAAACACGAGAACAAACTTCTTGGAAGATCTTCCGGGCGGAATCGTTCCTGCGTTAATTTCATTCAAAGCTTTCATCACATGTTCGTGAGCGATGTTCGACGGAATCATCTAACTATAGCTCTCCCTTAGTTTCAATTTGTAAACAGGTAATATATTTTTTACGCTTTATGGATAACTACCCTGTATCCTCGACTTTCCCGGCGGCAGATACCTCAGCACTTTCTCGTACTGTGCTATCCGCTCGATCTCTTCTTTCCGGTCCTCTTTCGCGTTATCCACGAAGAATTTTACAATCTCCTTCGCCAGCTCGTTCTTCTCCAGCTCGCCCTCCGGCGCCAGCTCCACGTACATCTCCATTTGCTCTTTCTGCGCCTCCGTTGCCGGCACGACAACCATTTTATCCTTCTTGATCCCGATACAGAGCCCCAACGCCGCTTTGAAGTACTGCCGTTTGCCACGCACCATGAACGCGCCTTTCTTGAGGTACTCGCCCGATGGCGGTGTCTTACTCACCTGTTCACCGCTCACGCAGTAGCATTCGCCCTCGTAGAACCCGTACTTCCAGAGCGCGGAATACGATGCGGCGAATTGCGCGATCTCCCGCAATCCCTCTTCGGAGATCTCTTTACCACCCGTCTTCGCAATCACGACGGGTGCGCCCTCCGCCTGTGTATGGCAAAAAACGTCATTTGATGCCATGTACTTCTTCACCACGAGCTCATTGGTCGTGGCGTCCTTGCCGCCGATGACGAGAAAGCCATCTGAGGTCTCGAACCATCTGAACTTCTCGTACCATTCCTCTTTTACGCGTACGACCTCTTCCTTCTTCTCCGGTAGGCGTTCTTCCGCTATTTCGACTTCTTTCGCCTTTTCTGCCTCGATTCGCGCCTTCGTCTCCTCGATCGCACGCTCGACGCCTTCCCGTTTCTTTCTGAACGTCTTCGCACGCTCGTAATATGCGCTCGCGTTCTTGTGCAACGAGACTGAAGTATCGAGCTCAAGCTGGAGATCGGTGTCCGGGAGCGTCACGGTTTCCACTTTACGTTTCTTCGGCATCTCCTGTAGCATCGTTTCTAATTCGACATACCGCGTATAGATCAACTCACCCTTCTGTATGCATTCCGCCTCCTTACGTTCAAATTTCTCGAGTGCGGCGAGCTGCTCTTCCAATACGTGCTCGTGTTTGCTGATGCCTTTCTCGTGCTCACTCTTCGCCTCCTCCTCCACCGCTTCTGCGAGCTGCGAGGTGAAGAACTCGTCAGCAGCTTCGTTAAACGAGTTGAAAAATTGTTTCTCCTTCTCATCATACGCATGCAACGCAAACGGAAGCACGTCCAGCTTCTCGTCGTGCGCTTCGAGCACGATCTGCGGTTTGAAGTGCGTTTTCTCCTGAGCAATAATCGGCGCTAAAACGGCTTTTAGTGCCGCAAAAAGAGCGCTTACTTCAGCTTCGGTGAGGTCGTGCGCGTTCTTGTTCTTCTCGACACCTGCGTGTTCACAGATCTCCTCTGCGTATAACCCGCCCAGGCTCAATTCAGCCGCAAGAAGGCGCACCACGTCTTTATCCTGAGCTGCGGATCTACAGAGATCGATCAGATCGAGTTCACGCAGCGTCAACGTATTTGCGCGTGATGGCGGTCGCTCGTATCTCTTTCGCACTTTTAACTCCCGCGTTGCGAAGCTCTTCCGTCTTAACGGCAGCATGATATCGCCGTTTTCGTCAACGAGCACGAGATTGCCTCGCGGCAGTAATTCTGCAATTAATTTTGTCCGCGTATCCCACCGTTCGATCGTGAGTTCCACGATACGGTCAAAATCGAGCTGTTGTATCTGTGCGATCCGGCCGCCACTGAGATGTTTCCTGATGTACATGGCGAAGTTCGATGGCATTCGCGGCGATGGCCGCTTATATTTGGTAAGATGAATTCGTTTACCCGCTTCAATGATCAAATCGAGTGAGCCTTTATCTTTTTGGTGGAGCTTGAGCCGTATCTCGTCCTTGCCGTGCTGATACGCTTTTACGAATCGCGCGCCCACGAGCTCCTGTAACTCGGTAACAATGGCTGCGACGTCCACACTGCTCATTGAGTCCTTCATATTAAACGTAAGTAACTAGGGATTAATCGAAGAAAAAGAGCACCCGAAAAGCTCACTCATACCGCAGGGCTTCGATCGGTTTCAGCCTCGACGCACGCCATGCGGGATACAACCCACTGATCACGCTCGTGCCGATCCCGAACCCCACGCCAAGAAAGAGATACGCAACACTCGATGCGGTGAACAGATACGATGCCTCGTTCAAGATCAAGACGTCCACCAGGAACCCCACGCCGAACCCTAATAACGCGCCGATTACGCCACCAATCGCGCCCAGGATCAGGGATTCGAAGAGAAACATTTGAACAATCCCCTTCTTTGACGTGCCGATCGCACGCATCACGCCGATCTCCTTCGTCCGCTCCACCGTTGACATCATCATCACGTTCAGAATGCTGACACCCGCAACGACAAGCGAAATCGAGCCGATGCCCAGCAAAAAGAGCGAAATCGTGTTGAACAAACTTTTTATCCCTTCCACAATCATCTTCATCTCCATCACGACGACCACCTCCTCTTTCTTGTTCAATCGGTCTTCAATCTCCTTCCCCATCGCCTCAACGTCCTCCACATCCTCTACCCTCACAATCACCAAGTTGTAGCCCGAGGAATTGTACAATGCCGAAAACAGCTTATCGGAGATGACAATAGCGTTATCGGGGTTTATGTCGAATCCAATTCCGCGTTCCTTTAAGATTCCTACAATTCGCGGCTTCTGCGTTTTGAGTGTGGCCCGCTCTCCCACCCGCAGCTCGTAATCGTCCGCAATTCGTGCGCCGATCAGGCAGTTAGAAGAGCCGTGCTTAAGATACTGCCCATCCGCTTTCTCCAGCAGGGTCGGAATGTCCTCGCTTCGTAAGCCGTATATCGACACCAGCGCAGTCTCTTCCCCAAAAGTCACCTTATCCACACCCGATTTTAACGGAATTGCATTCGCTGCCACTTTCTCGATCTGCTCGAAATTATCCTCTGATATGGCCGCGTCACCGTAGGGAAAGACGACGAGTTCATTTCCAAACAAATACAACTGCTCTGAAGCCGAGAGCCGCACGCTGTTGCCGAGAATGCCGAGTGCGGTTATTGCCAGCACGCCGATGACAATCCCCACGACGGCGAGCACCGATCTGAACTTATGCCGCGCAAGGTTCCGTTTCGCAAACTCGAAAAAAATCATGGCGTGCTATCTATCCTCCCGTCCACCAGCCGGAACGTGCGCTTCGTATACGACGCTACCTGGGGGTCATGTGTCACCATAACGATCGTCGTTCCCCGCTCGTTCGTCGCCCGCAAGAGTTCCATGAGTTCCTTACTCGTCTTCGAGTCCAGATTACCGGTGGGCTCATCGGCAAGAATCGTATCAGGATCGTTTGCCAGCGAGCGTGCAACCGCAACGCGCTGCTGTTCGCCGCCCGAAAGCTCATTCGGCCTGTTCTCCCCCAACTCCTCGTCCAGACCTACAGCCCTCATGAGTTCCTTACTCCGTTCTTCATGCCCGTTCATGCCCTTGAGTCTCATCGGATACGCAATGTTCTCCAGGGCGGTTAACGTCTGAATGAGATTGAACTGCTGAAACACGAACCCGATCTTATCGCGCCGTATCTTCGTCAACTCCTCATCGTCCAATCCACTGACATCCGCGCCTCCAATCATGATCCGCCCACTCGTCGGCGTGTCCAGACAGCCAATAATATTGAGCATCGTGGTCTTCCCCGAACCCGACGGCCCCATGATAGAGACGAAATCACCCGCCTCGATGCTCACACTCACGTTATCCAATACTTTTACGCTCCCGCGCGGAAGTTCGTACACTTTAGTTACTTCGATGAGTTCCACGACGGTCATCGCTTCTTCCACGAGTATGCGATCACACCAACGATAAGTATCGCAACCACAACGAGCACGGCAATCATCGAAACAGGCAGCTCTCCTGAACTTGTCATTGGAGGGTGTTCAATCGAGATGTATTCGGTCATTGAGAATAAGTTCCCATCCACATCTTTGTATTCGATGAGCAGTGGCACGGTCGTCACGTTTTCAGCCACTTTTACATCGAGCTCAAAACTGCTGAAGTCGTCAGGGCTGAGCAAACCGACGAAATAGGCTTTATACGGATTCATTGCCTCGACGCCCTCTGCAGCGCCCACCTTCATAACGACGCTCCGTGCTTCTTCTAAGCCTGCATTGTTGATATCTCCAGTGATTTTATACGCGCCTAGACCCGACGCGGACTCCACTTCGATCCCCGTAAGAATGAGCTCCGCACTCTTTTTGCTTTCCGTTACACTCACCGGGATGTTTAAAACGTTAGAATGGAGATTATCGCCGTTTTTAAATTCTAACTTAAAATTGAGGACATGATCGCCCGTTGATTGTGGTGTGAAGTTGAATGACGCGTCTTTTGATTCATCTGCGGCGAGTGCTCCTACGAAAACTTCGGATGGTATCACGTTTTCCGCACCCGTAACGATCTTCACGCCAGTAACACTGTTAGGCCGCGGATTGCCGACAACAAGCTCGATTTCGGCTCGTTCGTCTTTAAAAAGCTCCTCAGGCATGCCCGTAACGCCGATGGTCAAGGGTGTGCTGTCCACTTTCACGGGAATCTGGTAGCGTATCCGCTCGGCATTCTCCGCTTCCAGTGTCAGTTTGGGATAGAATATGCCATCGGTGAAACCTGCTTTTATGGTGAACGAGAGGTCTATACTCTCTCCGGGTCCTAACCTCCCGATGTTGACGTACGGTTTGCTTAATACTTTAATCTCCTCTTCACGCAGATTCGCTTCTTTTATCTTCACACTGCTCAGAACTTCCATGTTCTTTATCGTCACGGTAACCGTTCCGATGTCGTTCGGCATGAGCACGTCGGGACTCACGTGATAGTCGGTAATCATAATCGAGGACTTCTGCTCTTCTTCTACTTGCGCGCCGACCAGTCCCACGAGGAGCACGAGCAAAACAAACAGGGGGAGCGGTTTCATACGCCAAGTACTCCTAATTGCCATATCGAATACACAAGGTAAACCGCTACGGGAATAGCGACCGTAATCACTGCATTCTTCGTCGTGAGATTCCGCGCATGTTTCACGCCAAATATCCAGATGTTCGCACTCCAGAGCATGAAAAGCATACCTATAATCGACGAAAGCTGAACCATAGGGTTTTGCGTCACCCACTGCCTGATCACTTCTGCCACCTCTGAGGGATCAGCAAGTACTGGAATCTGAGCCGTTGAGACGAACTGATACATGAGTATCGTGCTGATTATCCCGCTCAGTATCATTGGTATATAGCCGTAGCCGACGAACTCGAGTGTGCGTTTGAACGAGCCTTCGCCTTTGAATACGCCCGATATGCCAAAGAATATGGCTGCAAAGACTACCCAGATGATTAAAGAGGCCACCAACGCGCCGATGAATGCACTTATGCTTCCGATTGTTGTGGCAAGACCGAGAGCCTCCGGAGGAAGCGTTTCACTCAGCAGCTCAAGTGTTATACCAGTCATCAAATACGCGGCTATGCCACTGATCAACCCACTTATCAGGACGATGAGCACGGGTATCTTCAAATTCTCGGCTTCCTTCTTCTTCGCTTCAAAAAATCCGTTCGGATTTGTCAAGACGTCTAACATTTTTTCCTCCTTTTATATACCTACCGGCGGCTTCTCATATATCCTTTCTTCACCTTCCGGTGCCACCTTTTGTCTGCTCTAAATAAAAATCAATTGCGAAGCAGGAGCGTTCGACACCGTTACTAGAACGGGTGAAAAACCCGCCAGAGAATATACAGTAAAATCAGAACCAGAATCAAAATGCCCAGAGAGATGATGAGATACGGCAATATTTTGATTATTAGCCATATGATGGCTAAAAAGATGAGGATACTAACCAATACAGCTATCAACGCCGGTAGCCCGCTCAGAAACCAGAAGTGTCGCATTCTTTCACCACCTGTACCATTTCAGCCGCGACTTTTAATAACCGGAGCCACGTATTCGCCACCGCGCGCAGCTTCGTTGCATCCTCGCCATGCATGGAGACGCGTAAGGTATTCCCGTTAAGCACGAGGTCAACAAAGGAGGGTCTCGTATTCGTGCCGCGCTCTTGCTCCTCTTTTATTGACTCATAGATTGCTCTTACCGTTTCTTCATCAGCTTCAAACTCGAAATCCGCTTCGAACTTCATTTCAAACGGTTTGTTAGAAGATTTAAAGTAATCATCGAACTGAAAAACAGTTCGCACCAAAAAACCGTCATACGGCCTTCAGTTTCTTCACCACGACGGTGGGGCGCTCCTTCCTTAGCGCTCTATACCCGCAGTAAGGACAACGGACGCCCTGATAGCCCTCTTCGTGTATCTCGACAGGCCTTTTGCACCGCAAACAATAATACCCCATACGCGCTTATTCACCTCCCGCACTTACTACACTTTCGGCTTCCGCATTTTGCTCGCTGCCTTCCAGGCTGATCTCAGCACCACGCTCTCCCAGCCGTTTAATGGTCCGCTGCGCGGTGATTCCGAGGGGCGTATGCGGAACGTAGGTCCCACCGGTGAACGTATAGCCACATTTGGCACATTTCCATATACCCGTGCCAATTCGCTTCACTGCTGGCCGCTCGCATCGTGGGCAGGTATGCGCAGCTCGTGTCCGGTCTTCTATCGCTGTTATTGCTTTCCGTATCTTTCGCCCGTAGCGCACGCCGAACCTACCTGCGGATTTCGTCTTTTTGCCCTTCTTTCTCTTCTGCTTCCTTACCATTTTTCGTTTCCACGAGAACCCTTATCTCTTTGAAAAAGAAAAGATTAGTGTAATATATAGTTTATCTCTGTCTCGGAATTCTCAGGCTGTGTTGGGGCAAGGCAAGGAAATGAAACTCGCAGATTTGAACTTAGAAGGAGGAATGGCAGCTCTCATAGGTAATAGCGCGGTAAAAGAGTTGGAGTTGTACCCACCGCAGGAGGAGGCGATACGAGCCGGCCTGCTCGACACAACCAAGAATTTCGTCATCGCCACGCCCACGGCAAGCGGAAAAACGCTGTTAGCCGAGTTAGCGATGCTGCAATCAATCTTGACCGAATCCGGGAAATGTCTGTACGTCGTGCCTCTGAACGCGCTGGCATACGAGAAATATCAAAATTTTAAGGAGAAATACGGCTCCGTTGCACGGGTAGGGATTTCAACCGGCGATTATGAAAGCTCCTCGCGATACCTTGAGCGTTACGACATCATCATCCTCACGCTGGAGAAGCTGGATTCACTCACGCGGGTAAAACCCGGCTGGTTACGAACTATTTCAGTAGTGGTGGTGGACGAGGTGCACGTGGTCGGCGAGGACAAGCGAGGGCCACGGTTAGAAGGTGCAATGGCGCGTTTCATGAGTTTCAATCCTTCCGCACGGTTTATCGCGTTATCTGCAACCATAGCGAACGTCGAAGAGTTTGGAAACTGGCTGCATGCGACTATTATTAAATCAGAATGGCGACCGGTGCCTTTAAAGGAAGAGATCTTCCTGGCGAAGGACGATCGCGAAATAATCGAGCGAGTGCTCGCGGATATAAAACAGGGGTCGCAGGTGCTCGTGTTTGTGAATACGAAACGAGGTGCGGCATCCTTTGCGCGCAAGGTAGCAGCGCAGTTGAAACTGGCGGCGAGCGCAGAGCTGGATAAGCTCGCGGAGAAGGTTGATATTGGCGTGGACGACCTTGCGGAGATCGTGCGATGCGGCGTGGCGTACCACAACTCGTGGTTGCATCCCGAGCAGCGCAGAGCGATAGAAGACAGCTTCCGCAACAGGATGTTGAAAGTCATCTGCTGCACACCTACATTGGCAATGGGCGTCTCGTTACCGGCGAAAACGGTATTAATCAGGAATTATAAGTTCTTCACACTTGGCCGAGGGGTTGAGCCGATGCCGTTATTCTGGATAAAGCAGGTGTTCGGTCGCGCAGGCCGGCCGGAGCACGATGACTACGGCACGGGAATAATCGTAGCGCGAAACGAGGACGCGTTCGAAGAGATCCAGAGCGTGTATATGCAGGGCGATTTGGAACGGATCGAATCACGGTTTTCCGCGGAAACGATGACCGAGCAGATACTTGCAACGATCGTCGCCGGTGCAAAGCGAGTAGAGCAGATCCTCGATTTTCTTAACAGCACCTTTTATGCATGCCAGAATAGCGGCGACATAGCTTTTTTGGAACTGGAGCTGGAGGACATCCTGGAGGACCTGGAGAGAAAAGGCTTTATCGAGCTGGACGGTGAGGATACAATACGAGCTACGCCGTTCGGGACGCTCGCCTCACGGCTCTACCTGTCTACGAACTCGGCTCTGGAGCTGCGTGACGGCATACGAGCTTTAAGCGAGATGGAACGAGACGGGCGCGTAACCGTATCGGATTTCGACCTCCTACTCCTCTTATGTAAATGCGAGGAGATCGTTCCGGTGAATGTGAAGAATGCGTTCGAAATAGCAACGGTTCTGAGTAACAATATCGAGTGGGTTTACAGCGGTGCTCATGCGCTGGGCAGCGCGATCGTCACACAAGCGTGGATAGATGAGCTTACGTACTTCGAGATGAAGGACAAGTTTGGCACGTATCCCGGCGAGATCCACAATAATATCTACAATCAGGGCTGGATGGCCTATGCCGGCTCGAGGATCGCGGAGTATCTTCAGGACGAGCACATGTACGCGCGGTTGCGTGCGTTACACGATCGGATAAAGCACGGTGTGAGACCCGAATTGCTCGGGTTGGTGACCATAAAGGGCGTCGGTCGAGTGATCGCACGCGGGTTGTACGCAGCAGGGTTCAGGAACCCGCGCGAAGTGGCAGAAGCCAATCTGGCACGGTTGGAAAAGGTTCCGGGCGTTGGCGCGAAACGAGCGGTGAAGATAAAGGAGGAGGCGGTGCGGCAATTAAAATTGTAGGATTCGATTGCTTCATAATCTCTCTGCCTGCCCTATCTTTTCACGTTTTACCCATTCCGTTTTTTCAAATTCTTGGCTTGTTTACTAATTGCTTTCCAACGCGCTTTTTCAAGTGCGGGCTTCAAAGCGAAACGTGCCTGATAGTTTGCAGATAAACTCGCCGTGCTCGCCACAGGCTATATAATTCCTCCGGTTCTCGCGGATTACCCGCATCGCGGAAAGACCCTGCTCCCGATACGATTCGAAATGCTGCTCGAAAAACGAATCCCAGCCTAGATCGATTAAGTGCATGATTTCCTCTCAATTGAAGCATTAGAAGTACTCGTTACATAAATGTATCCTCTTCTTCGTTTCTTTGCTTTGCGAACGGTTGCATATACCGTTTTGCTGATAAAAGAAGTTGCCGAAGGCAATTTGAGCGGAGATGCGAAGCACTGTAGTCTTTTATTCGCTGTTATCTGAAGTGGTGCTCTGTATTTTGAGTTGTTCGATAGTTTCATCTATAAGAGTGATAATGCCATTTCCAAGAGTATTAAAAGTATTAACGGATTCCCCTCCATCCATGTAAAAACTTGCTCTTCCTAATTCGGACAATTTAACGGCGATTTCGACTAAGTGATTCACTAGTTCTGATGGAAAGTCGAAAGGAGCACTGGAAGCAATAATCAAAAGTTGCGAGCCAATGATAGCAGATTTGTTTTTTAAATCTGTAAGAAAGGGATTTACAAGTTTTTCGTCTTCTCCACCGTAAACTGACGTCCATAGTGTCTTAAATTCAATTAGTTTTGTCAATGCGCCAGACTTCCATAGCTCTGGTTCTAACTGTAAACTAGTTATCAATAAGTCCGGGTTCTTAAGCCAAACTCCATCAGCTAAGTTATCTGCCACTTTTTCCAACTTCTGCCTTATATTGTTATTGTGTTCAACTAATTTTTCAACTTCTTTTACAAGTTCATGTATCCCTTTCTCATCTAGAAAAGATAGACCTTTGAATGCAGATAAATCCATTATTTGTTCGATGTTTCTGGTATCTGATCGTAATCCTCCAGAATAAGATATTTTCACATTATAAGTTAAAGGTAATTCACTCATTTCGAAATAGGAAAATACGCCATCAAAAAAGGTTCGTATTTCATATCCTGGAGGTATTGAGCCAATTCCGTCCTTTAAGAGAGAGATATTGTTTATCTTTCCCCCTTTGCTATTCTCAAGTGGCGGTTGAAATGCCAGCTTGACATTCTTTGCAACACTTTTGCCTATATTCTTTATAACGAAATATATCACATGCTTACCATAAGGAATGTCAAAGTAGGCAACTACATATGGTGCAACCTCGAGGTCTCGAGATTCTTTCATTTCCTTAAGAATCTCTTCCGATACCTCTGTTGATTTCTTTGAGGCAGAAGCAATCTGCCACGTTTTTATTACATATATGATCAAAGCGATTAGCGTTCCTATCTGAACTATTGCAAGGATAATATCTATGGAGGATTTCGAAAAACCTTCAAAAACGTCTAAAAACCACCCAAAAATATAGAGAGGATAAAATAAAAAGGGAAGTAAAGCAAAAACCTCTATGATCTCTTTTTCCATTTTCTACCTCTCCAAATATTTCAATAATCTAAGCTGCTTTCTAAGCGCCATTTCGTATAACTCATATATATCCAAACCAGTTCGTATATTTAAGTTCGTAGATACCTCCCTCTGGACGATATCTCCATTCTCCATCTTTCTCCTACCCCTCTTTCCTTTCCACCCTTCATCCCTTGCGCATTTGTGCCCTCGAACAACCTGTCCAAAGGAGTGGTAAGGTAATCCTGCATAGATCTTTATTACTTCCAGATGTATATATCTCTATCTGTTGTCGTCGAACTCTTATGCCTTCCTTTACAAAACTAACTGCACTTGTGGCCCTTTCTTCGCTTTACTTTGTCGCCCAACGGTTAGTTAACTATTAGAGTACTAACCTCTTTTTTATTGTATACATCGTGAAAAATGCTCGTAACCAACCAAAAGAGCGTTAGAGTGACGAAGCTGGAGAACTACGGCTCTGCTCTCTGACCGCTTTACACAATAGAGATAAATCTGGGGCTACGAGTCGAAGAAAGCCCTGATGCAATACATAAAATGCTGACCGAAATGCGTTCCATACCGTTTCCGAGTCGTTTGAAGAGACGACGATTCCTGTTTTCATGTTTGTTTTATATCCCCTTCTGTGCGACAATGACAACAAAACCTCCTTCTCCATAACCCGCTTTAACAGATTCAATAGCAGTCATTTCTTGTGGTAGTTTGAAGATTGTCTGACCGGTTTTGACGTCTTCAAGCTCCAATCTTTTCAACCAATCTAAAACTTGTTTGAGAGAATAAAAGGTGGCGTGCCTGTAGAATTTACTCTCTTTCTTCTTTGATTCATACAGTTTGCCAAGAAAACTCTCCTTGTCAATCAAACCTAGAATGATATATCCCCCAGGCTTAAGAACTCGTTTTGCTTCCCTGAGAGCTCGTAGAGGGTCTTGCACAAAGCATAAGGTTACAACAATCAAAACAAAATCAAAAGAAGAATCAGCAAACGGAAGTCTTTCCGCCTTTGCTTCATAGACCTCTATCCCTCGTTCCCGTGCTCTATCTGCCATTGCTTTTGCAGGCTCTACTCCAACGTTGATGCCGAGCGGAACTGCAAATCTACCCGTACCTACGCCAACCTCTAAACCGTTACTATCTTGTGGAATGAAAATCTTTAAAGCTCGAACCTCCGACTCATAAGCGAATCTATTTGCATCAAACCATTCATCGTATTCTTGAGCATACTTTTCAAAGATTTCAACGCTCTTCATACTTTTTTCGCCCTTATTGAGCACCGCCAAATTGCGTAAAACGTTCGAGCTGATCTGATCGGAAGCCCTGCGAAGCAGAATTTGCGCGGAGTCCCCAAGACTCGCAGCCGGATACGCTCGGTTATACGAAGTTGTAGATTCATAGTTCTATCATTTTACCTGCTCCACCTCTAACATATTTCTCTGGATAGCGTGACTTTATCTCTGACTTAAATTGAGTACAGTGAGTCGGACAGATAAGTTTTAAATTCTGAAGCAAACCAAAATCTCTGAATCCATGCAAACCCCCAATAATCGCATAAGGGTTTCCAAATTGTGACGCCGCATCCAGAATACTCCCAACTCCCGGATGAGAACATCCTACGATCACGACAATTCCTTTTTCCATTTTGACCACAAGAGACTGCTCTGCTAAGGCACGTGGGGTCCTAAGTTCACCTGTAGAGAAAACATTTTCGTAGATTTTAATCGGCTCTTTTACCGCAATCACTTCTCTTGCACCACGCGGTTTGGGAGATGAGCCCGGAATATAAACTCTGACCGGATTTATTTTAAGAAAATCTGAAAGCCCACCAGTATGATCCAAATGAGCGTGAGAGATGATAATCACCTCAATCGTAGTGGGGTCTATATTGAGCTTTTCCATATTATGGAAAAGTATAGAACCATCTGCGCCTGTATCAAAAAGTATTTTCTTACCATATACCTCAACGAGACAAGAAAAACCCCAGTCGGCTTTAAACCCTTCTTTTGCTACTTCGTTATCATAAACAATGGTAATCTTCATCTTATCACCTCTTTTTACAATCTTTCATCAGTGCTTCCATCTGGAAGATCCAATCTGAGTGTGGGACCCCTCTCTCTTCCATTTGATAACGAATACTTTGTCTCTCAACGATTAACTATTAGAGTAATAACCTCCCTCTTTATTTTATAAATCGTGAAAATGCTCATAACCAACCAGAAGAGCGTACGGATAACGAAGCTGGAGAACTACGGCTCGGATCTCCATCCACTGTACACAATCGGGGTGGAGATCGAGCTGCACGTCGAAGAGAGCCCTGATGCAGTACATAAACTGCTAACCGAAACGGGACTTATAGGACGCGAAACGATACCCTTCGACATCGTCTCGAACTTCAGAGGCTCGGCAGACGATAAACCGTACTATACCGCGGTTATTCTGGATGACTGCGTTACGAAACGGTATGAAGTGACGGCGCATGATACCGGCGGTATGCTCAAGACCGGGATAACGTACGAGCCCGTCGTGCATCCGGAAGAGCTGCGGTTGACCCATCCGGCGGATTTTCCGCGCTTGCATATCACCGTGCAGGAATGGGAGCTGCATAATTACAAGCATTATTTCATGCGGTTTATCGCATCCAAACGGTACGAGAGCTTTGACCTGTGGGTGACGAAGGAACGAACTGGCGAGGACGAGGGTTCCGGATTCACAGCAATAACCGTACAGCTTACGGAATCGGAGCTACGAGAGAAGAAAGTGCCCTGCTCGTGGTATGTGAAGCGGCTTTCGATATTCAAAGGCGTTGACCTGGAGGCGGAGGTGCGGAAGAAATTTGGTACACCATGAATGTTAGCTTATACTAATCATTCTTATTTATTGAGCTAGAGGTAGATAGGTAAATAAACGAAGGGGTTTTGGTTGGAGTTCCGAAAATGGGAGAAGAAGAAGAGGAGATAGAACTCGTATTAGATAAGTATAGAGCGGCTGGCAGGATCCTGGCAGAGGTGCGAAAAGGAGCCGTAGCGAAAGTAAAAGAAGGGGCGTTGCTGTTGGAGGTTGCAGAATTTGTGGAGCAGAGCACGAGGGATAAGGGCGGAGAACCGGCGTTTCCCTGTAATATTTCACGGAACGATGAAGCAGCACACGCCACGCCGTCGATAGACGACGAGACGGTCTTTGCGAAGGACCTCGTGAAGCTAGACATCGGCGTTCAGGTTGACGGGTATATCGCTGATAGCGCAGTGACCGTGGATTTAAGTGGCGAGCACAAGGAACTGGTGGAGGCCGCGGAAGCGGGGTTAAACGCAGCGATAAAGGCTATTCGTGCGGGCATAAGCACTGGTGAGGTAGGCGACGCCATCGAGCATGCGATACGGGAGCGCGGCTACAAACCGGTCGTCAATCTCTCCGGGCATGGGCTCGCGCAGTACAATGCGCATACGTCGCCCACGATACCTAATGTGGGGTTTGAGCACGGCGTGATCTTAAACGAGAACGACGTGGTTGCGATAGAGCCGTTTGCCACTGATGGTGCGGGTAAAGTAGTAGAGCATGGAACCGCTGAGATTTACAGCCTGATCAAAGCAAAACCGGTTCGCGTGAGCGAGGCGAAGAAGCTGCTGAAGGAGATCGAGAAGTATCACGGGTTGCCGTTCGCCAAACGCTGGCTGCCACGCGAGCGGCTCGATCTGGCGCTCAGAACGGTACATAACACGGGCGCGTTGCGGGAGTACCCGGTGCTACGGGAAGAAGGCGGCGGGTTGGTTTCGCAAGCCGAACACACGGTGATCGTGACGAAGGACGGGTGCGAGGTGACGACGAAATAAGATACAATACTAAGGGGCCATGAAAAAAAGTAAAATGCATCAAGAGAAGAAAAAGACGGCTGTGGAGATAATGGATGCATCTCGTGCAAAGACGCGCGGTGTGAAATTCGATTCCACTGAAGTGATCAGACGCATGAGGGATGCACGATATTCTTGGACCCGCTATTCGAATAACTCCCCCTTAGCGAACTCCAAGTTGAGATAGGACTGAAGAGTAAAAATCGCATTGTCTTTTGTCATGCTCCCTATAGACGGCTCCGTTGGTGAAGGCGGCGGTCAGATCATACGCACCGCAATCGCGCTCGCAGCGATCACCGGCAAAGAGGTAGAACTAACCAACATCCGGGCGAACCGGCCGAAGCCCGGGCTCTCGGCGCAGCACCTGCACGCCGTGGAAGCCGTAGAACGAATCTCAGGTGGGCACACCGAAGGGCTAGCGCTGCGGTCTACTCACTTAATATTCACGCCGGGAACGCTCAAGGGCTTTAAAGGCGAGATAGATATCGGCACTGCAGGCAGTATTACATTATTACTACAATGCCTCATCCCGGTTGCGCTCTTTGCCGACCGTGAAACGTCGGTAAAAATAACAGGCGGCACGGACGTGAACTGGTCTCCGCCAATCGATTTTTACCTGAACGTATTCCTCAAAGCGCTTCGAGAGATGGGCTGTGCGGTGTATTTAGATCTCAAACGAAGAGGCTATTATCCCAAGGGCGGCGGCGTAGTGGACGTCACAGTAACACCTGTGACGCAGCTGAAGGGGTTTGTGCTACAGGAACCGGAAACCGCAAACGTCATAAAGGGCGTCTCGCATTCCTCTGGTCTTCCCGCGCACGTAGCCGAACGACAAGCGAACGCTGCTAAACAGACCCTAAAAGGAGTGGGCTACAATGCCAAAATAAAAATGGAAATAGAAGAGGACGGTAAAAGGACTACGGGCAGCGGCATTACACTCTGGCGCGGTTACAAAAGTGGGACCGCTTTGGGCGAACGCGGCAAACGTGCAGAAATCGTCGGTGAAGAGGCTGCGAGAAACATCATAACAGAATTAGAAACCGCTGCGACAGTCGATGTGCACTTAGCAGATCAGCTCGTCCCCTATATCGCTCTTGCAGACGATAAATCTGAACTAAGGGTACGGGAGATGACGAAGCATCTCGAAACCAACATCTTCATCACGCAGCAGTTTCTGGATGTGGAATTCGAAATCGAGCAAGAGCGAACAAAGGAAGGAAAAGAGGTTTTTGTGGTTAAGAGGGGGTAGTTCTCAACGTAGCGGGCTGCTGAAGGAAATTCTCGATCTTCATAAAATCACTTGAAATCGGTAGAGTCGCTGCATGCTGCTTAAATCGATCTATCGTCGTCCATAATCGCAGCCATCCACAATCGGAACGGGCTCAAATCCCCTCTCCGTAAGATACTTCATCACGCTATCCCGCTCTTCAACCGTTTTGAACTCGAATCGGAATCGTTCGTGATTGTAATAGCGAGATAGATCCTTGAAGATTCCGCGATCCTCGAAGAAATACTTGAAGTACCACAGACTTCCTAGTTTGAAGATATAAATTCGTTCCCGTTCTGTGTTCGCATCAGCTTGAACGTTAGAAAGGAGTGGCATCGTGTTTGTGTTCCTTTACCTCCTTTGCATCACAAAAAACACCGACCCGCAAGGATCTCTTTTGAACATGTCGACTTCCTGTTGTTCCTTGTCAAGCACTTTTAGAGACTCTCGGTCGCCTCTGTACTTCACGTTCACGCGAAGTTCCTGTATCCGCTTCTCCAACGGCCCGATATAGTCATGCCACCACGAGTCCTCAGACACGGTGAACTGCCCAATGAGCGCGTAGCCGCAGCGTGAAATCAGCTCCAGTTTCTTCGGTAAATTGCCTGGGTCGTCATGAACGACGAGGAATCCCCGAGGTTTGAGTAACCGCCGCCACGCTTTAAGGCCCTGTTCAAACCCGATGACAAATAGAGAGCCCTCGGCCCACACGATATCAAAGCGCTCATCAGGGAAGTCCATCTCAAACAGTGAGCATTGTACAGCCTTAACCCTGTCTGAGAGGTCCGCGGCTTCTATCTTTCGGTGCAGTTCGTCCAAGTCAGGCTGGCTGATGTCCAATCCGATTATCTGCCCGTTGCTCAATCGCGCAAGTTCCAGCGTCGGAACGCCCGTGCCGCAGCCGATATCCAAAATATCAGGAGCTTCCAATTCGGGCAGCATCTGAAACGCCTGCCTCGTGTATTTAATGAAACGTTCCCTGAGACGGTCTTTCTGGAGCGCTCCTAGTACGTCTACGGTCATTGGTCGCGGCCACGGTTAACGGTTACACTAAAAATAAGTAAGAGGAAGTCACAAGAAGGAGCATAACGCCCTTTGCTAGACTTCGATTAGGTGTTATTTATCCCTCTTTAACTTTCTCCGCGCCCCGCGTTAGCGCCTCCTCCACCGCTGCCAGATCCTTCATCACAAATACCCTATCCTTTCCGCTCTCCGTGGAATCGATCGAATCCCTCAGAATCGGCGCATACTTCTTGAATTTATCTATCTTCACCGTGTACTCCGCGGTGTCCTCGATTGGAACGGGCTCGAACCCCTTCTCCTCGAGGTACGCTATCACCTTATTCCGCTCGGCAACGTTCTCCAGCTCGAAGCGGTAAGTCTCGCGATGATAATAGTCAGCCAGATCACTGAAGATCTCTCGATCGTCGAAAAAGTGCTTGAAGCACCACAGTTTCCCTATTTTGAAGATATTTATTCGTTCCTTTTTTACCTTCGCTGCTTGCCCACTCATTTCGTTCTTCTCTCCTTCCTTTCCTATTTTATCTTATAACTCAGCCCGAATTAGCAAAAAATATTACGATATAAATAGGTGACTACGGCAAGCTATATAAGCTTTTTTATCCTCTTATTCAAAAGCGGGTTTCAATTTCTCATATACAACTTTTATGGTCGTAGAGGATTGCGTTAGCAAAACCCCCTAAAACTACTCCGGTGATCTTTAAATTAAGGTTCCTACTCGCATTTAACGAGAGAAGCAAAAGTAGCCACGGCTACTCTAAAAATGGATACGCTTTTTTTTCGATTTAGTGCCTTCCATGGATTTCGCACTTCCGTTAGGAAATACAAGCGAACGCAAAAGCGAAAGCCTTAAATACCCCCACGGAAGAATCGTGAGGTGGAGTAGAGGGATATGGTTACGATAAATGAAGAGCGAGGGATGTTTGTTGTAGCGATCGTCGTGATTTTCGTCTTGACTGCTTTTATGCCATCTGTCAGTGCAGCGGAGGTTCATCCAGGAGATTCGATCCAAGCAGCGATCAACGCGGCGGGATTCGGGGATACAATTACCGTGCATAATGGTGTTTACAAGGAAAATCTCATTGTGAATAAGTCGAATATCGCCATACGGTCGGCCAACGGCTCCGCGGTTACCATCATCAGCTCGAACCAAACGGACATGCATGTGGTCAACATCACCAATCAGACGAATGTCACCCTAGAAAGATTCACGATTCGGGATGCACACGGCACGACGCAGAATGTGGCAGGTATCTATATGGAGAACGTAACCGAGTGCACCATTTCGAATAACACCGTGACGAACATCACTGCAACCGATCCGATGGCCTTAGGCATCGAGCTGTTGGATTCACACAATAACCGCTTCGGTTCCAGCACCTCCATATCTCACATTCATGCAAATCAAACAGTCGACGGTATCTTGATGAGGATGTCAAACAATAACAGCTTCAATTCTGACCTCACCATTTCGTACGTGTATACGCCAGGCTATTACGCCTGCGGCCTTGAGGTGTGGGGTTCACACAACAACAGCTTCAATTCGAACACCACCATTTCGCACGTGAATGCAACTGAGGAAGTCTTTGGGATCTTGATCATCGAATCAGATAACAACACATTTTATTCGACGGTCAACGTTTCTCAGATCAGCGGCCCCGGCTATCTCCTTACCTGTGGTATTGGGCTCGGGATGGACGCAACCAATAACGCCTTCGAAGCTCCCATCACCGTTTCTTACATCAACGGAACCAACGTCGTCAATGGCCTTGGGCTTCATACCACCACCTGCAACCGCTTCAGCTCAAGCGTTGCCATCTCGCACCTGACAGGAACAAATACCACGGGCGGTCTTGGACTGTATAAAGCGCACAATAACTCCTTCGCCGGAAGCATCACCATCTCTGACATTGTTGATTCCGTTAACTTATCCGGTGGCATCGGACTCGGACTGGCAGATGACAACACCTTCAGCGCAGACATCATCATCTCAGACGTCAACGGGAACAAAACCGCGGGTGGCATCGGGCTGAACTATTCAAACAACAACACATTTAACGGGAGTATCGCCATCTCCCGCATTACCGCAGGGAACATCGCAGGCGGCATCGGGCTGATTAATGATTCAAAGTACAACTCATTTGGTTCCAGTATCAATATCTCGCACATTAACGCGAGTTACATAGCATGCGGCATCGGGCTGGTGGGTTCCGATGACAACGAATTCCGGGATTGCACGATCTCTGATTTGGCGGCTCTTATACCCACGAAGTCCATCGGCATTGGTATGATTGATTCGAGCGATGGAAACCGGGTATTCAGGAGTACAATATTCAGTGGCATCAACCTCCTCACCCGATTTGGCGTTTACGTAAGAAGCAGCTATAATGACCTCATCGCGGATAGCAACATCTCTCACTGTGGGCAGGGCATTCTTCTGAACCACAGTTGGTTGATCAACGTGTCACACAATGAGATACAGGACAACAAGCACGGAGTGCAGCTCAATTACAGTCACAATAATACGATTGCGCGGAACATGATTGTGAACAACACGGCCAGGACAACGGGAGTGCACATAAACAATGGCTCCAACGACAATGAGATACACGAGAATTGTTTCTATTATAACGATCCCCAAGCACTCGATAACGGGACAGGAAACAACTGGAGTGGCAACTTCTGGTCAGATTATAGCCTGCCATACAATATAGAAGGTATCGCGGGCAGTACGGACGGAAATCCATTAGATGAATGCCCCTTTGGGGAAGAGCCACCGGAGCCAACACCAGGACCATCTCCAGAGCCCTCTCCAGGGCCATCGCCAAAACCGGTAAAATTACCGGCACTGACGCAGATCGGACTTATCGCACTCGTCAGCTTGCTTTCGGCACTCGCTGCACTAACCATGCGAAAGAGGCGGTAAGACCTCTTCCTTTTTCTCCCATTGTAAATTTAAGCGTTCTTCGGGAGCTCGCATAATGACTTGACGTAATAGCGATACAACATTACGGTAAACGTGGTGAATGCGATCAGATTTTCAAAAGCACAGGTTAAAGTCAGCTTTTTTATAAGCTTTTTTATCTTTTCATCCGATAGGGATGAAAACAGTTTTGATATGTATCTCGAATTGAGGAAATGCCGTGGCTGCCAAAATCTTTATTTTGGATAAGAGTTAATGCTATTCTTATATGAAAACGGCATCCTCCACCATCAAAGCATTCTTTATTTTCAGTATGCTCTGTCTCTCCATTTTATCAGTACACGTGAGTGCATCTGAAGATTTTGAAACAAAAACTGAAAATCTCGACCCGCGGGCAGATGCATTCGTTGCTTCGTATTCGCCTGATGAGAACTACGGAGATTTTTCTTTTTATGTGCGGAAGACTCGAGATTAACTTTCCTTAAGTTTGATTTATCATGCATCCCCGTAGACGCAACAATAAACTCTGCACAACTCAAGCTCTATGGTGGACCCTTTTTACCAGAAGAAGGAGGAGACGTTAGCGCCTTTTACGTTCTCGACGATTCGTGGAGAGAACACGGGTTGACCTACAATAACAGACCTAATAGTTCTAAAACCCTCACATACACCGTGGAAAATATTTCATCCCGTTCGTGGTACACGTGGGATATTACCGAAGATGTCAGAGACACTTTTCTTACTGACAAGGTTTTGACGGAGGCATTAGTATGTGAAAATACAGTGAGAGAAACCTGGATAAGGTTTTATTCAAGAGATTTAGTAGTAATATATCCTGAGTCTGATAACAGGCCGAAGCTGGAGGTTACTTATACTATCCCTATTACCCCCACTCCAACCCCTGCTCGCTCCTACTTCAACCCCACTTATAACATCTGAGCCATCTCTGCCACCAACCACAATATCTTTTAAGGAAAAAGTATCGGCGGTGCTGAAAAATCCGGTATTCATTGGGGGTTGTACGGGAATCCTAGTAATATTTGGAGCTGTGCAGTTGTATTTGCATTTTAAAAGAAAAACTAAAGTTTAAGAGGGAGCCCATCCAAACGAGTATTGATGACAGAGTTTGACGAAGGCGACCGCATACGGATAAGAAAAGAGACCGATAGCGGCGTTGCCGTTTACGAAGGCATTTTCATGCCAACCGCATCGCGAAATATCGTTATTAAGCTCGATAGCGGCTATAATGTCGGAATACAACCCGAAAACGTAGAAATAGAAGTTGTAAGCAAGGCAGGCGCGTTAAAAGAGCCGAGCATGAGAGAGGGAGCAAAAGAGGGCAAAAAAGAAGAGCGTTTGCCTTCGTTGGCTATTCTCTCCACGGGCGGTACAATCGCCTCTAAAGTGGATTACCGAACCGGTGCGGTCTCTCCGCAGTTCTCCACCGAGGATTTACTTGATGCGATCCCGGAATTAGGATCGATCGCGAACATCAAAGGGAAAGTGGTGTACAGCATATTGAGCGAGAACATGCGTGCGGAATACTGGCAGAAGCTTGCCGCAGAGGTTCATAACGAGATAAAAAACGGTGCAGACGGTGTTATCGTTACGCACGGCACGGACACAATGGGCTATACCGCGGCTGCGCTCGCGTTCATGGTGCAAACGCCCGTGCCGATCGTTCTGGTTGGCTCGCAGCGCAGTTCCGACCGCCCGTCCAGCGATGCGACCATGAACGCAATCTGTGCTGCGAAAGTCGCCTGCAGCGACCTTGCCGAGGTTGTGGTGGTGATGCACGGGAGCACTTCCGACGATTTCTGCGCTATTCACCGCGGCACAAAGGTGCGAAAGATGCATACCTCCGCACGTGACGCCTTTCAGTCGATTAACGACATCCCAATCGGAACGGTGCAGTACGTCGCGAACGATATCGAGAGCACACGGGTAGATTTCGCCGCAGCCCATAGTACGCGTGGCGAGCGCAAATTAGAGCTCCGTGACAAGCTTGAGACGAAATGCACACTCATAAAGTCCTATCCCGGCGCCGACCCTGCAATAATCGAGTTCTTCGTCGAGCAGGGCTATAAGGGCCTTGTATTGGAGGGCACAGGCTTGGGGCACGTGTCCGCCGAATGGATTCCAGCCGTTACGAACACGGTAAAACGTGGTATACCCGTGGTGATGACTTCGCAATGTTTATATGGCGCTATCTGTGATAGGGTTTATGATACCGGTCGTGATCTGCTTCACGCCGGCATAATCGAGGGTGAGGACATGCTGCCGGAAACTGCTTTGGTAAAATTGATGTGGGTCTTAGGTCAGACGAGGGATATGGGGGAAGTGAGACGCATGATGCATGAGAACATTGCAGGAGAGATAAAAGGGAGGCGCACGCTATGAACATACTTGCTATTGATATCGGTGCGGGAACGCAAGATATAATGGTGTACGACAGCGTGAAGGGCTTTGATGACGCTTACAAGCTCGTTCTGCCTTCTCCTACGCGCATCTTCGCCGATGAAGTACGACGAACCCGGGAGGATATTGTCATCTTTGGAGACACGATGGGTGGGGGCCCCTTCACGCATGCCATTCTCGACCATCTCAAGAACTACAAGGTTTACATGACCGAAAGTGCCGCACGAACGATCAGGGATGATTTAGAGAGTGTTAAAAAAATAGGTGTTGAGATTATAACCGAGGAGGAGTTTGAGGAGCTGAGTGAAACCGCGGCACCGATAAAAATTGCGGACTTCAATCTCCAGCTTTTACCGACTCTTGCGTCCTTCGGTGTTGATACTGCTTTTGACGCCATTGCGATCGCGGTTCAGGACCACGGTGTGGCGCCACAGGGCGTTACCGATCGCGAAAATAGATTCCAGCTAATCGAGGAGAAGTTGGGCAGCGGTGTAGAATCCTTCGCGTATCTCGACGGCGTGCCGGAGAATCTGAGCAGGATGCGCGCGATATATCGGTCAGTGAAACGATGGTTTGATGGCAATCTACTCTTAATGGATACGGGCCCGGCTGCGATCTTAGGCTCGCTTGAAGACGACCAGGTGAGAGAGAAGAAGAAGGCTGTGTGCATAAACGTCGGAAACGCGCACACCATTGCGATGTCCTTGGAAGACGGTCAAATAGCCGGCGTCTTCGAGCATCACACACATCTCCTTGACCAACCAAAGCTCGAGACCTACATCAAAAAGCTCTCTGATGGAACGATAACCTTTAAAGAGGTATTTGATGATGGCGGCCACGGTGCAGTAGTACAAGGAGCAAACCAGCCTGAGATCGTATCGCTAACCGGACCACGACGAGGTGAAATGAGAGGTCTCGGTATGTTCGCCGCGCCCGCAGGTGATATGATGATGACTGGCCCGGTGGGGTTGATAAAAGCAGTGCTAAATCGTCTGTGAGTCTGAGAATCCACAAATGATCCTTAAATCCATCATTCCGTTTGTTTCAATCGTGCTCTTCCTACTGGCGCTCGTATTCCGTAAAAGAGCAGTAGGCGCTCTGGGCTGGGCAGTTTTTGCCCTTTACTGCGCTGATGAAGTCTCGTTCTATCTCAACAAGGGCGAATACTTTGACGCGTCTATAGCAGTTATTTTTCTCGTGTTTACGCTGCTTTTTGCTGCTCTTATGGTGAAATCACCGCCAGTGCTAAGCGAAAAGGACGGCGAAGATCTGTTTCTCACCATCACCCGAATTGCCGTGATCACCGCCGTCTTTTACTTCCCGTTCGCTGAAATACCCGCGCTTGAGACGTTCATTATTTACGCCACCACGAAGATCACGACCACCGTGCTCTCTCTTTTCAACGTAGGCGTATATATGGTCTATCCCTCCAGCATTTACTCCACCAGCAGCTCGTTCCACGCGGTTTACAAGCCGATAGAGATTGTCTTAGCGTGCACGGCGATCCAGAGTATGGTCCTCTTTGCAGGTTTGGCATTCGGCGTCAACGCACCGCGTGAACGCAAATTAAAGGCTTTTTTGGTCTCCGTTCCCACTATTTACGTGCTGAACATCGTCCGAAACGTCTTTGTCGCCGCGGCGTATTTCGAGCTGTGGTTTGGCCCACCGCTCCAGAGCTTTTACATCGCACACGGCATAATCGCGCGGATATTCGTGATGATCTCGTTAATCGCGGTTGCTTACGCTGTGTTCATAATACTTCCCGAGGCGTTGGACATAATCGAGGATTTCTTCCGCGTTCTACTCAGGAAACAGCGCGTTTAACCTTTTCTAAGGGGATAGTAGGCTTAAATATCGTATGATTACCGTTAACCTTAGTGGAAGCGGCTTGGATCGACGAACTTTTCACCAGTACTAAACGATCGCATTTTATTCGTGGTTTGCTGGAGTGGCGTGGCACTTAATTAAGTATTTTAAAGTAAAAAATGTTTTAATGGTAGAAAGTGCTATTAAGCACCGCACATCACGCTATGAATATGAGAATGAAGCCGTAAGAAACGGTACACACCGGTCAAACTCAGGAATCGGACAGTTATAGTGGAGATTTGATGGCAAATGTCGGGAGAGCAAAAGGGTATAAGGATCCTGCATGTGGACGACGAGTCGAGTTTCCTCACGTTGACAAAGAGTTTTTTGGAGCGTGGAGATGCGGGTTTTCATGTGGATAGCGCAACCTCCGCAGAAGAGGGCATCATGCTCTTGAAGAGCGGGAACTACGATTTAGTCATCTCGGACTATCGGATGCCGGGAATGGATGGCCTGAAATTCCTCGAACGCCTTCGACAGGATGGTGAGACGGTTCCCTTTATTATGTTCACCGGGAAAGGGCGAGAAGAAGTTGCGATAGAAGCCTTGAACAAAGGTGCTAACCACTACATGCAGAAAGGCGGAGATTTGAAGAGCCTCTATGGAACCTTGGCACATGCGATTAAAGAAGTGGTAGCGAAAAAGAGAGCAGAAGAAGCGCTCCAAAAATCGGAGGAGATGTATCGAACTCTCTTCGAAAATACCGGAACCGCGATGATGATCGTCGAGGAGGACATGGTCATATCACATATTAATGATGAAATGGTGAATATGTCAGGGTACTCCAAAGACGAGATTGAAGGCCGGGTGAAATGGCCAGAATTGGTCATGCAAGATGATCGGGAGAGGATGCTGAAATATCACCGCTTGCGGCGGAGTGATCAAGAGGTTGCACCAAAGAGTTACGAATTCCGATTTATCCATAAACAGGGAGATGCCCGAGATGCTTCCCTGACCGTCACAATACTTCCAGGAACGAAAAAAAGCGTGATCTCTATCAAGGACATCACCGAGAAAAAAAGGATGGAAGACGAACTCCGGCGATCGGGAACCCTGTATAGAACCTTCTTCGAAGTTACCAATGCTCCTACGGTGGTGCTCAACGAGGACGGGACATTTTATCGCGTAAATAAGGAAGGTGCGAAAATCTCAGGGTTCACCAAAGAGGAGCTGGAGGGCAAGAAGAGCTGGACCGAATTCATCGCGAATGCCGAGGATCTTGAAAGGATGAAAAACATCCATCGATTGCGACGAGACAATCCTGATAACGCTCCAATGCACTATGAATTCCTATTCCGAGACCGGTATGGAAATCTTCGGAACATCTATGTGGCTGCTGCATTGATCCCCGAAACAAAAAAGAGTGTGGTATCATTCATGGATATCACCGAACGCAAACAGATGGAGCAAGAAATTCAATCAATTCTTGAATCGGTGCCAACCGGTATGTTCTTTATCGATTTTAAGGACCCTGACGGCAGGTTTGTGCGTGTAAACAAGGCGCTCGCAGAACGATATGGAATGAAACCTGAGGAGTTTAAAGGCAAAACAACCAGGCAACTCTTTCCAAATGACGCTGACAACTATATCAAAAGCGATAGAAGAGTCCAGAAGAGTGGCAAACCACGGATAGAAAAAATTAGAAAGATCACCACACTGGAAGGTGTGAGATGGGTGCGATTAGACAAAGTCCCCGTCAAAGATGCTGACGGCAAGGTTATCGGTATAATAGGATCGGAAGTGGACATCACAGAGCGCAAACAGATGGAAGACCAGCTGAAAGAATCCGAACTGAAATTTAGAACTATTTTTGACCGCGCCGTTGATGGGATCCTTGTGGTAGATACCGATACAAAAAGATTCATCATGGCAAATGAAGCGATAAGTCGGATGTTGGGTTATACGTTGGAAGAGCTCCTGAACATGGGCCCGATGGATGTCATTCCCAAAGAGCAACAGCCGCAACGCAGGGAGGAACTCGAAAAAGCGTTTACGGGGGAAATTAAAGGTATGCCAAATATTCCTTTTGAAAGAAAAGACGGCCGTGTCATTTATGTCAACATCAACGCGGGTCTGATGAAGTTCCATGCAAAGACCTATCTCGCGGGTATTATTAGAAACATCACCGAGCAGAAACGAGCGGATGAAGAACGAGAACGCCTTCTTAGCGAGCTGGAAGCAAAAAATACCGAGCTTGAGCGGTTTACCTATACGGTCTCGCATGACCTCAGCTCGCCACTCTTTGCTATCCGGGGCTTTACGTCGCTCATGAGAGAAGATTTGGAGCAGAGCGAAACGGAGAACCTGAATAGCCATTTAGAACGAATAGAAACCGCAGCCGTAAAGATGGAACACTTTTTGCGTGATACTCTGCAGCTCTCTCGTATCGGTCGAGTAACGAATCCACCGGAAGATGTGCCGTTTGGAGAAATTGTTGAAGACGCCTTGGAGCAGACCTCAGGCGAACTCAAAGCGAATAACGTCGCCGTTTCCATAGCTGAGGACTTCCCGACGGTTCACGTAGATCTGGTACGGATAGCAGAAGTGCTGGTGAATTTTATTACGAACAGCATAAAATACCGGGGCGATCAGCCACAACCGAAGATAGAGATCGGGTATCGCGTAGATGATAAGGGGACCGTGTTCTTCGTGAAGGATAACGGGATAGGAATCGACAAGAGTGCGCACGAAAAAGTGTTCGAGCTGTTCTATCGGGTGGACACGGGCGGAGAAGGAACAGGCGCCGGGCTTGCGATCGTGAAACGGATAGTCGAGGTGCACGGCGGTCGTATCTGGATCGAATCGGAGACGGGTAAAGGATGCACGGTTTGTTTTACGCTGCCCGTGCGATAAAAGCGCAATTTGTAGCGGGCTTGCATCGAAATAGAATAGAACAGAGTCCACGTTGTATTTCGAGCTGGCGTTTGCAGTAGCACGAGTTCAGAAGTACAAAGCACTTAATACCACCGGAAGCGTTAGGTAAGTGAGAGTGAGTGCGTGCGTGCGAGAGAAAATGACCGCGGAGAAGCAGAAGCGAGTGTTTGTTATCGGGCACACGAATCCTGATTCCGATTCCATCTGCTCTGCTATTGGCTATGCGTACCTCAAGAACGCTCTGGATAAGAAATGCCTTTATGCCCCTGCACGAGCGGGCGACGTGAACAGCGAGACGAAATTTGTGCTCGATCGATTCAACTTCGAGCTGCCGCTGGAGATCGAGAGTCTCGCAGCGACTGTTGGTGATATGGACTTGAAGAAGCCCATTGTCGCGGCGCCCAACGATTCTATACGGGATGTCGCATCGTTGATGAGGGAGAAAACCATCCGCACGGTGCCGATCGTTGACCGGGATACGAAGCTCCTGGGCATTGTCGGGCTCCGGGACATCGCGGAATATTACATCGCCAATCTAGGCCGCAAGGACCTATCCGCCACGCCAATCGACCTGAATATCCTGATCAGAACGCTGAATGGGAAAGTAATTCTCAATCCGGAGACCCGGGAGAAATTAACCGGCAGAGTATTCATTGCGGGAATGCAGAAAGCAACGATTTTAAACAAAATCCACGCCGGTGACGTCGTTATTTTAGGCGATAGGTCTGATGTCCAAGTAGATTTGATCAATACTGGCTGCTCAGCTCTTATCGTTACGGGCGATTCGCTGATTAGCCCCGAAGTTGAGAGCGCAGCCGCGGAGAAGGGCACGGTGCTCATCTCGTCACCGCACGATACCTTCACGACCGCCCGGCTACTCGATCTGTCCACGCCGCTCTATTCTATAATGTCGCAGAAAGTACCAATCGCAGAGCTTTATACGCGAATTACTGAATTGCGGCAGAAAGTTTTGGAATCCGAGTATCGCAGTGCGCTAATTGTCGATCACGACCGCCGGCTGCTCGGTATCGTTACCCGAACCGATTTACTGCGGCCCATACGAAAGAACGTCATTTTGGTCGATCATAACGAGAGCTCCCAAGCGGTTGACAGCGTGCAGGAGGCGCATATATTAGAGATTATCGACCATCACCGGGTCGGCGACATCTCAACACTCATGCCCATTCACGTCCGCAATGAGCCGATCGGAAGCACCTGCACAATTGTCGCGGAACAAATGCTGCTTCACCGGATCGAGATCCCGCACGATATAGCTGGCCTGTTGCTTTCCGGCATATTATCCGATACGCTCATACTGACGTTATCGACCACTACGGATCGCGATAAAGAAGTCGCACGTGAATTAGCTCGTATCGCACGAATCGAGATAGCGGAGTACGGCAAGGAACTCTTAGCGGCGAGTATAAGCATCAAAGGTAAATCCGGCAAAGAGATCCTGCTTCACGATTTTAAGGAATACGAACTCGGCGATAAGAGAATCGGCGTGGGGCAAGTAATGGTGATCGACAAGGGCGAGATATACACGAAAGAACGCGATATAAAAACAGAAATGGAGAGTTTACGTGCGGAACGACGCTACGATCTGGTCGTGCTCCTCATTACGAATCCGTTGGAATCAGGCGAGGAACTCATCGTAAAAGGCGAGAAACGGCTGATCGAGAAGGCGTTCGGAATCGAGATACAGAACGACAAAGGCTTCATCCCGCAGACCTTATCGCGGAAGAAAGAGTTCATTCCGAAGGTCGGTTACGTCTGCACTACTTCGTGAGTACTTCTTCGATACGCATCAAGGGATAATTCAGCGCCTCGTCGTATTTCACGCGTACACGCGCTTCCACCGTCTCGTATCGTACCACAACCGTGACGTCCAGCATGTCGCCGCGTAGCTCGCAGTAATTGAACTCGTTCGCACGCTCCCGAACCTTATCGCGGTCTATTTCCGCGGTCACCGAACTCACAAACGGCTGCAGCGATACGCACTCCTTTATCGCGGTCTCTAACGATTTCGCGGTTTCCGGGCTCACAGGCGTGCCAATGAACTGATGGTAGAGCGCGCCCAATTTGATGCCCGCTTCGAAGAGCGCGTTATCGCGGTCCGTTAGTTCTTCGTTTTCTGACATACCTACCGTTACGCTAAAAGTAACATCTTCTTTAAATACTAATACCTATATCACCAATACTTTAATGATACAGATGACCGAAGCGGTAAAACACGGACGGCATCAAACCGAATGGATTACGATCTCCGTAGATGAATACGAGTCGATGCAACGGACAATCGAGGTTCTGTCCGATCGTGATCTCATGAATCAAATCGAAGAAGGCAAGCGAGAAAAGGTGAAGCGTCGCGATTTTGAAGAGCTTGCAAAAGAGCTTGGGATTTAAATTAAAGTTCATCTTTGTGTTTAATTGCTTCGATCTTACAATCTGCGCTTTATAATCAATTGTGTAGATGATCCGGTATCTCCGTTCAAAATATAACTCCCAATAACCGCGAAGCACGCCCCTCAAAGGTTTACCGTGTATCGCTGGATTTTCTTTCAACTTTCTGATTTTAGTGGCAAAACGTTTCTGAATCTCTTTGTCATACTTTTTGAGCCGGTTTTCTGCGGGTTCCTTGATGTTAATAGCGAACTTCACTTCTTCATACATTTTCTCTTTCAGTCTCTATTGGGAGTTATTGAACACCTTTATATAAACCTTTGCGTAGTGTTAAGTAAACCAAAAAAGGTTACACATCGATGTATTCGTTTTTATGAGTCCTCTTTTCTTTCTTTTTCTGTAAAGGAGGATTA